>NZ_DBMACV010000090.1:0-10851 GCF_057861905.1 Phocaeicola sp.
GGGCTCCGACGGCAGTTCATGTTACGAAGGAAATGGAAGTGAAGATTTCCCTCTGCCCCGGCGGAGGCACGGTATAGAAAAGTTTTCTTTTAGTGGGAGAACAAATTGGCCGAATTTATGTTTCTGCTATAGTTATCAAAGATTATTGAATTATTTTTTCTATTTTTGAGCAATATATAATTAACTGGTTATGGATACAATTATTCCCTATGCACTGCTGTGCTTCACTTCGTTCTTTACATTGACAAACCCGTTGGGAACTATGCCCGTATTTCTGACAATGACCAATGGTCTTGGTGAGCAGGAACGTCGCCATATTGTAAAAAGGGCTACGATCATTTCGTTCATTATTCTAATAGCTTTTACTTTTTGCGGACAGTTCCTATTTAAGTTTTTTGGAATATCCACCAATGGCTTCCGCATTGCTGCAGGTATTATTATTTTAAAAATAGGTTATGATATGCTTCAGGCACGTTATACAAATACGAAACTGAAAGATGAAGAGATAAAAACTTATGCAGACGATATATCCATTACTCCGTTGTCTATTCCGATGTTATGTGGTCCGGGAGCTATAGCAAATGGGATTATTTTGATGGATGATGCGAATACGTGGGAGTTGAAGACAACGCTGGTGGCCGTCATAGCTGTTGTATATATCCTAACCTATATTATCTTGCGCCTGTCGACCCGTTTGGTTGATATAATAGGGGAAACCGGTAATAATGTGATGATGCGTCTGATGGGCCTTATTTTGATGGTTATTGCGGTAGAATGTTTCGTAGGTGGTATGAAACCTATTCTTATCGATATCATTCAGTCCAGTCATTAAACGTAGAGTAGTTTGTTCTGATATAAATATTAATCAGGAAGCTGTTCAAAATTCATTTTTAGATAGGTTACTTAAATCTGAAGTTTGAATATTATTCTTAAAGGTAAAAGGAAGAGTCGTATCATTACTCAAAAAATGGAGTTTGATACGACTCTTCTTTTTTATGAACAGTCACCGTTTGCGGTTGTTCGAAGTAGTGCTTTCTGTACGGGAGCTTAGAGCTTAGTACATTTATTTCTTCCAGAATTGGAGAGTTCCAGCCTTAACCAGATCGTTGTGGTTTATACGATAGCCACACTTCTTGTCACCCATCTTGACTGTTTTTATGTACTCTGAGTCACTTTCCGGATTCATCGTTTCAATAACCAACTGGTCTTTTCCATAATATTTAGGATCGAGCTTGATGGTGATCTTGTCGAATGTCGGAGTGGTAAGCGTATATTCAGGTACTCCTGGGCAGTCTGGATAAAATCCCATCATGCTGAAGATAGCCCATGTCGACATGGTTCCGGTATCATCATTACCCGGTATTCCGTTCGGCTGAGTTGTGAAATACTTGGCCAGTAATTCTTTCACCAGCTTCTGTGTACGCCATTCTTCCCCTTTGAAGTAACTGAACAAGTAAGGATAAGCGATATCAGGTTCATTGGCCGGATCATAATAACCTTTGTCGAATACCATTTGTAGTTTGTCGACAAAGGCTTGCTTACCTCCCATCAGTTTGGCAAGTCCTGCAATATCATGAGGCACATAGAAGGTATAATTCCATGCATTTCCTTCGTGGAAACCCGGACTTGGTTCGAAGTTCTCACCTTGTTTCGGATCGAACGGAGAATAGAACTTACCGTCGGGAAGAATTGGGCGGAGCGTACCAAATTCCTTGCTATAATAATTCTTGTATCCCATGGAACGATTATAGAACAATTTAGCATCTTCTTTCTTGCCTAAAGCTTTGGCAAGTGTGTAAAGCGAGTAGTCTGCGATATAATATTCCAGCGCATGTGATACCGAATTATCGTATTGCTCTCTCAAAGGTACATAACCCAAGTTCATGTAATCGTCGTTGTCCGGACGCATTAAGTTGTCCTTACCCGGCAAGGTTGCCGATTTATACATTGCTTCATAAGCCAGGTTGATATCGAAATCGCGCAATCCTTTCATCCATGTATCCACGATAACCGGAAGACTCGGGTCTCCCTCCATCGTCAATGTCTCGCGTCCATAGAGTTCCCATTTCGGCAACCATCCGTGTTCACGATACATATTCAGCATTGTATTAATCATATCCATCTGTCGTTCGGGATAAACCAGTGTCATCAACTGATGCAGATTGCGGTAAGTATCCCATAAAGAAAATACGGTATAGCGATCTCCTTTTGTGGTCAGAATCTTGTCACCTTCCATCTGAGGATATTCACCATTCACGTCCTGCAAAATATTGGGGTGAATCAACGCATGATAAAGTCCTGTATAGAATACCGTTTTCTGGTCCTTACTTCCACCTTCTACCATGATTCTTCCCAAATCATCGTTCCAGCGCTGGCGAGCCTCCTGCTGGATGGCAGCAAAGTGTCTTCCAGACTGTTCCTTGTCGAGATTCTCTCTGGCATTTTCTATGCTGACAAACGATACTCCCATGGCGACTTCAATCTGTTCTCCTTCTTCTGTATCGAAAGAAAACCAGGCACCGATGTCATCACCTGCGATATCTTTGTTATATTGTGTATACAATTTGTATTTTCCCTGATCCTTGTCCCATTCAGCCTCTACACCAAACATCGGGCGCTGTTTTTTCCAGTAGCCGGTAGCCTTAGGTGTTTTATTGACACGCATCACAAAATATATCGGGAAAACAGCCTGCGGGTTATAGCAGAATGTACCCAGCAGTTTCATACCTTCCACTTCACAATCGCTTACGCGGCGCATAAACGCTCCTGTTTCGTTGGTCAAGCCTTCTCCTAAGTTCAGGAGGATATTGCTTTCTCCCTTAGGAAACGTAAAGCGTGACAACCCCGTACGTGGTGTAGCAGTCGCCTCGGCCAAGATGTTATATTTAGTCAATGAGATGGTATAATATCCCGGGGTTGCATTTTCTTTTTCATATTTACTTCCGTAGTTATGATAGTCAACATCCAGTTTTCCGGTAGTAGGCATCAGCAGTAGAGAACCCAGTTCCGGACATCCTACTCCACTAAGGTTCACATGTGCAAAACCCGTAAAGAAACTGTTGGTATAGTCATAAGGAGTAGACCACCAGCGTGCGTCTTTATCATATTTATTATCTTCCGATCCCATTACATTAAATGGTACGACCGACATCATGCCGTTAGGACAGATAGCACCCGGATTACAGGTTCCGAAGTTAGTCGTTCCGATAAATGGATTCACATAGTCGGCCGGTTCCTGTGCATGCAATGTACCTAAGGCAAAAAAGCTAGCCATGCAGATTAACAGTTGTTTCATAAGAATGATATTAGATAAATAAAAAACAGAAAAAGGCTGTACCAATAACTACAGCAAGTTATTCGATACAGCCCAAAAGGTTTACTTTATGTAGGAATACCTATGAAAAAAATCAGGGGCATTAGATAATCGAAGTACGTTTCACATAATCGATAATTTCAGAAACATATCCGAAAGCCATACCTACTACTGTATCAGCAGCACCATAATATACGGCTACGCGTTCTCCGTCCTGCAAAGCTGCGCATGGGAATACTACATTAGGCACATCTCCTTGGAGTTCATAAGGTGCAGCAGGACCCAGAATATAATCACGAGTACGGTACAATACTTTTTCTGGATTATCCTTATCGAGGATAGCGGCACCCATTGAATAACGGAATCCGTTGCAGGTAGTAATTACTCCGTGATAGAACATCAACCATCCGGCTTCGGTCAGGAAAGGAACAGAACCCGCTCCGATTTTAGTACACTGCCATGCACTTTCGGGGAACGGAGTCACTTTCATTACGCAACGATGTTCACCCCAGTATTTCATATCAGGGCTATAGCTGATATAAATATCACCGAAAGGAGTATGACCATTGTCGCTCGGACGGCTCAGCATAGCATATTTACCATTGATTTTCTGCGGGAACAGAACACCGTTACGGTTGAATGGCAAGAATGCATTTTCACATTGATAGAATTCCTTGAAATCGAATGTATAACCGATACCGATTGTCGGTCCGTGATAACCATTACACCAGGTAATCCAGTAACGGTCTTCGATCCAAGTCACACGAGGGTCATATTTATATTCCGATTCAATCATTTCCGTATTTCCAGCTTTAAACTGAATCGGTTCATGATTGATTTCCCAGTTGATACCATCTTTGCTGAAGCCCGCAAAAATATTCATCTGCACTGCCTTATTGTCGCAGCGGAAGACTCCTGCGAATCCGTCTTTAAACGGAACGACAGCACTATTGAAGATACTGTTTGATGAGGGAATCTGATAACGTCCGATTACGGGGTTTTTTGAGTAACGCCACATCACATCTGTACATCCTGCCGGGCGATCTTCCCACGGCATGTTAAATTTCTCTGCCATATTCTTTATATTATTTGGTTGTTAATTTATTCTCTTTCTCCTTCTATCAAAGTACCATCCTGTTTATATTTGAACGGTACAAAATAAGTAATCAGAAATGCCGGTATGGTTGCAATCAATACAAAGATAAAGAACGGTTCATATCCTCCCGGTTTGTTGAACCATTCGCCCAATGTTTCGCATACCCAGCCGCTAAGCATCCCCGGAATCATTACTCCCAAGTTCATGATACCTGAAGCAAATGCGTAATGTGCCATCTGGTGCTTTCCCGGAGCTACCTGCTGCATCATAAACAACGTCAGTCCCACGAAACCGAAACCGTATCCGAAATATTCCAATACGATACCACTGCAAATAAGCAGTCCGTTTTCAGGCTGGAACGTAGCGAACAACGCATATACCACAAAGGGTAAGTTGAATATACAGCACAACGAGAACAACGTTTTTCTCAGCCCCCGTGCCGATATATAATATCCGGCCAGCAAGGAACCTAAAACGAATGCTGCTGCACCATAAGTACCATAATAAAGTCCGATTTCCTTTTCACTCAGTCCGAGGCCACCGCTTTCTCTTGCCGCCTTCAGAAACAGAGGAACAATTTTCATGACAAATCCTTCTGCAAACCGATAGAGAATGATGAAAAAAATGTAATATACAATATGACTTTTCTTGAAGAAGTCAATCAGTACGTTCGATAGTTCTTTCATCACCTGTCCAGCTGTACGCTGTTCTCCCTGCTTCTTGGCTCCGCCTGAAGGCAGCATAAACAAGTGATAGATACCCAATACAACCATAATGACACACAAGATAGTCATGATAATCATCCATGCCTTTTGGTTGGCTGCGAATAGCGCATCTCCTTCGGCGCCTGCTCCTCCATATTTTTCAATCAGATAGCCAGCCAGATATACCAGACCACCCGTAGCAATGATTTTGGCAATATTGTAAAAAGCACCCTGCCAACCGATGTATTTTGCCTGATCGTCGTTCGACAATTCGCTCATGTATACACCGTCACATGCGATATCGTGGGTAGCACCACTAAAGGCAATGACAGCCAGTAAGGCAATAGCTATACTAAAGAAATGGGGTAAATTCAGTGAAAATGCCACTAAGCCAAATGTGATTCCTGTTATAAGCTGGGTAGCAACGACAAAGAATTTTTTCGTCTTGAATAATTCAAGAAACGGACTCCATAACGGTTTCAAAGTCCATGGAAGCAAAATCAGGGAAGTCCAAAATGTAATTAATTTATCTTCTACTCCTAATCCTTTAAACATAAGGACCGTTACCATATTCAGTACTACAAAGGGTAGTCCCATAGCAAAATACGCTGTCGGAACCCATGTTATCGGACTCTTGGTTTTTTTCGGATGATTGTTTTGTTTCATAGTATTGTCAATCAGTTAATTCATTATTAATAACATTTTGTGTCCCTGAAGTACGTAAATTTTTATCAGGGTTTTAATATATTTTAGAGTTTAGAATTTTCTTTCACCCATGCTGATGCATTTCTTCACAGAAAAACTGCTATATCTGTTATTCCGATATTAAAATTTATGCAAAACAAATAGGAAGTTTTTAAAAGAATATTCTTTAGCCCATTTAATTACCTGCAAATATACAATTTTCTCTCAAAAAGAAGCCTGAAAAGAGAGAAGTAAGTTGTATATATATCTAAAAAAAAGTGATAAAATAAAAGCAGGTTACTTTCCTTTCTTACTTTTAATGATTAATAGGAAGTAACCTGCTTTTATTGGGACTAATAAAACAGTCCTTTTATGATTTATTGTTTCACTTCTTTACTAAATGAATACGGTGCATCTTCTGGTGTGATACCTCTGTTCATATTAGGTTTGTTTCCCATGACATAATCGATGGTACCACCATTCTGCAAGGTAGCGTGTGTAATGTAATTCTTGGTATATTCCTGACCGTTTACCTTCATATCCTGAATGTAATAGTTGGTGTCACTGTTCTGAGGAGCATTGATGACGATGCTCTTGCCATTTTCAAAATGGATGGTAGCTTTCTTAAACAGCGGAGCCCCCAGTACATACTGATCGGTTCCCGGACATACCGGATAGAATCCCAAAGCAGAGAATACATACCATGCAGAAGTCTGCCCGTTATCTTCATCACCACAGTAGCCGTCGGGAGTAGGAGTATACATGCGGTCCATGACCTGACGCAGCCAGTATTGTGCTTTCCACGGCTGTTTGGCATAATTGTACAGATAAATCATGTGCTGAATAGGTTGGTTGCCATGTGCATAGTTACCCATGTTCATCACCGTCATCTCACGGATTTCGTGAATCGGGAAACCATAATAGCTGTCGTCGAATACAGGAGGTACAGAGAAAACAGAATCCATCATCGTTACAAACATGGCATCACCGCCCATCAGGTCAATCAGTCCCTGAGGATCGTGGAATACCGACCATGAATAATGCCAGCTGTTGCCTTCAGTAAATGCGTCACCCCATTTCAGCGGAGAGAACGGAGACATGAACTTGCCATCCTTGTTCTTGCCACGCATCAACAATGTTTCCTTGTCGAATAGATTTCTATAGTTCATGGCACGTTTGGCAAACAGGTTCACTTCCTTCTTCGGACGCTTCAAGTCCTTTGCCAGTTTATAGATACACCAGTCGTTGTAAGCATATTCCAGTGTACGAGCTGCGTTCTCATTAATCTTTACATCGTAAGGCACATAACCCAGTTTGTTGTAATATTCATATCCCAGACGCCCAGTAGAAGATATTTCCGGATGCACATTTTCCGTTCCGTGAATCAGACCTTTATAAAGTGTTTCCAGATCATCTACCTTTACTCCCTTGAAATAAGCATCCACCAGAATAGAAGCCGAGTTGTTTCCAATCATACAACCACGGTGTCCCGGGCTTGCCCATTCGGGGAAGAAGCCGCTTTCCTTATATGTATTGATCAGTCCTTCCTGGATTTCCTTGTTGACCGACGGATAGATCAGGTTCAGCAACGGGAACAGACAGCGGAACGTATCCCAGAAACCTGTATCGGTATACATATATCCCGGAACCACTTTACCGTTGTAAGGGCTGTAATGAACAATCTGTCCCTGCGCGTCTATTTCGTAGAACTTACGCGGGAAAAGCAATGAGCGGTACAGACAAGAATAGAAGGTACGGTACTGATCCAGATTTCCGCCTTCCACTCCTACCTTACCCAATACATTGTTCCATGCTTCCTTACCTTTTTCCACCAGCGTATTGAAGTCGTCGTTGCCCAGTTCCTTCAGGTTCAATAATGCCTGTTCCGGACTGATAAACGAAGAAGCCACACGAGCATGTACGATTTCCCCTTTCTTTGTAGCAAAGCCGATGATAGCTCCTGCATGATCCGCCTGCTGTTCCGTGCCGTTCTCTTTTACGATACTGTCGGCAACGGTAGCCTGATACGTGAACGGTTTGTCGAATTCGATTACGAAATAATTCTTGAAGTTAGCCGGAACACCACCGCTGTTCTTGGTAGAGTAACCGATGATACGGTTGTTTGCCGCATCAATCTTGACATACGAACCCTTGTCGAAAGCATCCACCACTACGTAGGAATGTTCATTCTCCGGGAATGTAAAGCGGAACATGGCAGCCCGTTCTGTCGGAGTCAGCTCGGTCACTATATCGTATTCTGCCAGATACACCTTATAATAATAGGCTTTTGCCGTTTCACCCTTGTGTGCGAACCAGCTTGCACGCTTGTCTTCGTTGAATTCCGGCTTATTTACCATCGGCATGATAGAGAACTGACCATAGTCGTTTATCCACGGGCTGGGCTGGTGCGTCTGCTTGAATCCGCGGATCTTCGTAGCTGTGTACTGATACATCCAGCCGTCGCCCATTTTTCCGGTCTGCGGGCTCCAGAAGTTCATACCCCACGGACGTGCGATAGCCGGATACGTATTACCCGTAGACAACTCGAAAGTAGACTGAGTACCCACCAGTGGGTTCACATAGTCTGCATAATTAGTCGCTTTGGCAAGGCAGAAAAAGCCTGCCAGCAAAATAAGTAATGATAATTTTTTCATGGCTTATTTATGATTTTATTGTTTTACTCCCCATTTTGTAGGTTGGTTGGTTAAGGTTATTTCCAGTGTTCCTCCGGCAGCTATATCCTTATGCTCGATAAACGGAACATCCAGTTCCTTACCATTCAGCGTAGCCGACTGGATATACTTGTTGTCTTTGGAATTATTCTTTGTCAGAATAGTAAACGTCTTGTTATCCTCCGGCAAGTTGATTGTTACCTTGTCGAAGAACGGGCGTCCGATAGAATAAACCGGCTTACCCGGACAAACCTGATAAAATCCCATTGCGTTCAGGATATACCACGCCGACATCTGTCCACAGTCTTCATTGCCCGATAGTCCGTCGGGAGCATCACGATACTGCTCCTTCAGTACACGGTCAATCAGTTCCTGCGTTTTCCACGGCTGGTTTACATAATTGTACATGTGTATAATGTGATGGCTTGGTTCATTTCCATGCGCATACTGTCCGATCAGTCCGCTGATATCAGCCGAAACATTTTCTCCTTCCAGACTGGAATCCGTTGTAAAGAGCGAGTCAAGTTTACCGATGAAGCCCTGTTCTCCTCCCATCAGTTTCACCAGTCCCTCAATATCGTGTGGAGTGAACCATGTCCACTGCCAGGCATTTCCTTCGCAATAATCATCGAAACGATGGTTCGATGATTTCGGGTTGAACGGGCTGCGCCATTCTCCTTTCGAGTCGAGTCCGCGCATGAAACGCGTAGACGGATCGAAGTACAATTCATAAGCCTTGGCAAACCGCGCATACTTTTCCTGATTCTTGTAGTCGCCTACCGCCTCGGCAAGGACAGAAATGCAATAATCATCGTAAGCATATTCCAGTGCCTTGGCAACCGATTCGTTCTCGCGGTCGCACGGAATATACCCTAACGTATTCTTATAATACTTGGCCATCGGCATCAAGTGCGGCAATACCAGCGCCGGACATTTTATACCCGTCGTATCATATTCCGCAGCACGCAAGCAAGCCTTGTAAGCCTCCTGCAAGTCGAAATCAGCATATCCTTTGGTATAAGCATCGGCGATAAGCGAAGCCGCATGATACCCGATCATTGTTCCTGTATAGTTCGAAGCCAGATCCCACATCGGGAAGATACCTCCCTCCTGATGCTTTTTCAGCAGCGAACGGATAAAGTCATTGTTCATCTGCGGTTCGATGATAGACAAGAGCGGGTGCAATGCGCGGAACGTATCCCATAGAGAGAATACCGTGTAAACCGGACGGTCTGCATTTCCCTGATGTACCTTCCGGTCCATTCCCCAGTAACGTCCGTCTACGTCGGTAAACAAATTCGGGCTGATAGCCGTATGATACATAGCCGTATAGAAAATGGTGCGGTCGGTATCACTGGAAGTTGAAACATCTATTTTAGAAAGATAGTCATTCCATGCCTGACGAGCGTCGGAGCGCACCTTTTCGAAATCCCATGCCGGAATTTCGGCATCCAGGTTTTTCTTTGCCCCCTCCGTATCGACAGCCGAGATACCCATCTTCACCATGACCTGCTCATCTTTTTTCGTCTTGAAACTGAGCAGAACCTTACAGCGGGGCTGCATCTTGCCATTCTGGTCGGTCAGCGTATCTCTTACAATCTGATACGTAAAAGGTTTGGAGAACTTGGCATAGAAACTGATCTGCTGGTCGAATGCCCAGTATTCAGTCAGCTTATATCCTTTGATTTCCGTATCACTGACTACATCCACCTGCATATCCATGTTTGTCTGATGCTGGATAGAGTAATCCATGTCGAGAATAAATCCGGCCTCGTCGCTTGCCGGGAACGTATACCGGTGCAAAGCCGCCCGTTTGGTAGCAGTCAGTTCCGCCTTTACCTTATACCGGTCCAGAAAAACCGAGTAATATCCCGGTTCGGCTGTTTCGTTCTTATGTGAGAATCCCGACGCATACGGCAGTGTCTGGCTGGTATAGTCCTGAGGATTGTAAATCTGCTTGCCTACCGTCGGCATCAGTAAAATATCACCATAATCGGCACAACCGGTGCCACTAACATGTGTGTGCGAGAACCCGTTGATGGTGGAATCTTCATAATAATATCCTGAAGAAGCATCCCATCCGTCGATGCGGGTATCCGGACTCGGCTGAATCATTCCGTTGGGTACTACAGCTCCGGGAAATGTATGTCCGTGTCCTCCCGTTCCGATAAATGGATTTACATATGCAGCATAGTCCTTTTCTACGCTTTTCGGATTACATGAAGCTACAGCCACTGCCATTCCTACGACACATGCTATCGCACAGATTTTAATTTTCATAATATTAACGTGAGTTCGATGAATTATAACTATTTGTAAATTTGGTGATTAGCGAAAATTGTTGTAACTTTATAGTGTTCAATTACAAAGTATTACAAACAA
>NZ_DBMACV010000091.1:0-10801 GCF_057861905.1 Phocaeicola sp.
TAATCGAGATTATCTTCTGAATATCGCTGCCTGAAAAAGTTAACTACACTCTTATCGTTGATAAAGAAAAGAGGGTGAATCGCGTATTACGACACACCCTCCTTATGCTTTCTCTTAATTCGTTAATATATAAAGATTTTGCTTTGTTTAGGATTTGCTTTAAGAGAATCTTTTAGTCTGGTTGCTGCAATTTGGGCTCTTTTATGTACCACCAATTGGTGAACAAAGTTTAGATGGATTTGTTGTATGTACGAACAGTAAGAAACAAAAACAACTAACTATTTAAAGATTTAGAAAAAGTATGAGAAAAAATTTTCTCTTAGCAATGGCATTTGCTGCTGTTGCTGTAACAAGTAATGCACAAGATGCATACGTAGGTAATAAGTTTTTTGACAATTGGTACATTGGGGTAAAAGGAGGAGGTGTTACTCCAACTACACATTCTGCTTTCTGGAAAAATATGCGTGGAACAGCAGGCGTGGAGCTGGGTAAACAGATTACTCCGGTTTTAGGCGTTTCATTCGAAGGATTGACAACGATTAATACAAGCAATAGCCGTAATGCATTTGATGCTTTGAATTTGGGTGCATTGGGTAAGATCAACCTGAACAATTTATTTGGAACTTATCAGGGACAACCTCGATTGTTCGAAGTGGAAGCAATTGCCGGTATCGGATGGGGACATGATTTCATGAACTCTGGCATGGGATACGACCAGTCGTATATGGTAAGCCGTTTCGGCGCAAGCTTCAACTTTAACTTAGGTGAATCGAAGGCATGGACTATTAATGTTCGTCCCGCGATTGTTTACCGCATGGATGGTAACAGAGCACACGTCCTGAATGTAAATAAGTCGGCGATAGAGTTGCTGGCTGGTGTAACTTATCACTTTGCGAGCAGCAACGGAAAGCACTATCAGACAATTCAGACACCTTACAACCAGGCTGAAGTTGATATGCTGAATGAGGCAATCAACAACCTGCGTGCAGAATCTGCTGCAAAGAATGCAGACATTGAAGCATTGCAGAATGAGAACGAGGAACTGAAAGGAAAACTGAACGAGTGCATGAATGCCCCAGCAAAAGTAGAAACTGTCATCCAGAATACTCATTCCAAATCATTGGAATCAGTTGTAACTTTCGGACAAGGAAAAACAACTGTCAGTGTAGATCAGTTGCCTAATGTAGAGCGTATTGCTACCTACATGAAGAACAATCCTGCCAGCACTGTAGTGATTAAGGGATATGCTTCTCCCGAAGGTAGTGCAGAAGTAAATGCACGTATTGCCAAACAGCGTGCAGAAGCAGTAAAAAACATTTTGATAAATAAATATAAGATTAAAGAAAGCCGTATTACGGCAGAAGGTCAGGGTGTAGGCTCTATGTTTTCTGAACCCGACTGGAATCGTGTAAGTATTGCAACACTGAACGAAGCAGAATAAAACTCTAATTTGTTTTTCGGAAAAGGGCTGTGTCAATAAGTTGACATGGCCTTTTTTTGTATAAGTACCCTCGTCGGGAATCGAACCCGAATCAAAAGTTTAGGAAACTTCTATTCTATCCGTTGAACTACAAGGGCAGTGATTGCAAATTTACTGCTTTTTCATAATATCCCAATGTTTTTGTTTGAAAAACTTGAGGCATACCTTTACAAATGAAATAAATGCGGTTTTATTTTGATTTTTAAAGGAAGTTCGCCAATTTTGCGATTAGTGAATTTGTAAACTTTAAATAGCATATTATGGCAGAAGAAATGATAGTCAAGGAGCTGGATGATGTAGTCGTTCGCTTCTCGGGTGATTCAGGCGACGGT
The DNA here is from genome assembly GCF_057861905.1 of Phocaeicola sp. Taxonomy (NCBI): domain Bacteria; kingdom Pseudomonadati; phylum Bacteroidota; class Bacteroidia; order Bacteroidales; family Bacteroidaceae; genus Phocaeicola; species Phocaeicola sp. The sequence continues at coordinate 1,813 of NZ_DBMACV010000091.1, forward strand.
ATGCAGCTGGCTGGGAATATGTTTTCCAATATCTCGGCTGCCGAAGGAAATGATATCAGCACCTTTCCGGATTATCCGGCTGATATTCGTGCTCCGCAAGGAACATTGACAGGGGTTTCAGGATTCCAGGTGCATATCGGTTCTGGTAAGGTATATACTCCGGGCGACAAGTGCGATATACTGGTAGCGATGAATCCAGCTGCATTGAAAACACAGTATAAATTTTGTAAACCGCAGTCGGTTATAATCATTGATACAGATTCTTTTACGAAGCGTGACTTGGAAAAGGCACAGTTCGTATTGGAAAATCCTTTTTCAGAGCTTGGCATTAAAAATGAAGTGGTAGAAGCTGCTATCACCACAATGTGTAAGGAGAGCTTGAAAGATAGTGGACTTGACAATAAGTCCATTATGCGAACCAAGAATATGTTTGCATTAGGATTGGTTTGCTGGCTTTTTCATCGCGATATAAGTGTAGGCGAAAAACTGCTGCGCGAAAAGTTTGCGAAAAAGCCTGAAATAGCCGAAGCTAACGTAAAAGTGCTTTACGATGGTTATCATTTTGGAGAAAATACCCATGCCTCGGTTGCCATGAGTTATTTGGTTCCCAGCAAGGAACAGAAGGTAAAAGGGCGTTATATGGATATTAACGGGAATAAGGCTACTGCATATGGTCTGATAGCTGCTGCCGAAAAAGCTGGCTTGCAGCTCTATTTGGGTTCTTATCCTATTACTCCGGCTACTGATATTCTGCACGAACTGGCAAAACATAAGTCACTTGGTGTAAAAACAGTTCAGTGTGAGGATGAGATTGCTGGATGTGCTTCGGCTGTAGGAGCTGCTTTTGCTGGCGCACTGGCTGTAACCAGCACATCGGGACCTGGTATCTGTCTGAAGAGTGAGGCTATGAACCTGGCGGTTATTACCGAATTGCCTTTAGTTGTAGTCGACGTACAGCGTGGTGGACCATCTACAGGTCTTCCTACCAAATCAGAGCAGACTGACTTATTACAGGTCTTATATGGCCGAAATGGTGAAAGTCCGATGCCTGTCATTGCGGCTTCTTCTCCAACTGATTGTTTTGATGCGGCGTATATGGCTTGTAAGATTGCTTTGGAGCACATGACTCCGGTTGTGTTGCTGACAGATGCATATATTGCCAACGGTTCGGCAGCATGGCGTTTACCCGATTTGAACGAATATCCTGCTATTTGTCCTCCATACGTAACTCCAGATATGGCAGGAAACTGGACACCATTCCAGCGTAATCCTCAGACGGGTGTGCGTTACTGGGCTACTCCGGGTATGGAAGGCTTTATGCATCGTATAGGTGGTCTGGAGAAAAGTAATGAAACAGGAGCCATTTCTACAGATCCGGAAAATCATAACCTGATGACACGTTTGCGTGCTGAGAAAGTCGCAAAGATTGCCGATTCTATTCCGGAACTGAAAGTAGAAGGTAATCCGGAAGCCGATTTATTGATTGTAGGTTTTGGCGGAACGTATGGTCATTTGCATTCTGCTATGGATGAACTTAACAAGCGAGGAAAGAAGGCTGCACTGGCTCATTTCAGATTTATCAATCCTTTACCTAAAAATACCGCAGATGTACTCCGACGTTATAAAAAGATTGTAGTTGCAGAGCAAAATATGGGTCAGTTGGCAGGCTATTTGCGGATGAAAGTTGAAGGTATTCACCTGCATCAGTTCAATCAGGTAAAAGGACAGCCTTTTGTCGTTCAGGAATTGGTTGATGCGTTTACTAAATTAATGGAGGAATAAACAATGAGTGAAACAAAATATACAGCAGCAGATTATAAAGCAGGGCAGCCACGCTGGTGTCCGGGATGCGGTGACCATGCATTTTTGAATTCCTTTCACAAGGCTTTGGCCGAACTGGGTGTACCTCCCCATGAGATAGCGGTTATTTCAGGTATTGGCTGTTCATCGCGTTTGCCTTACTACATGAATACATACGGCATGCATACCATTCATGGACGTGCTGCTGCTATTGCAACGGGTGCAAAAGTAGTGAATCCTGCTCTTACTATCTGGCAGATTTCAGGTGATGGTGATGGACTTGCCATTGGTGGTAATCATTTTATTCATGCCATTCGTCGTAATGTAGATATTAATATCATTTTGTTGAATAACCGTATTTACGGATTGACCAAAGGACAATATTCTCCTACTTCAGCACGTGGATTCATCAGTAAGTCTTCGCCATACGGTACGGTAGAAGATCCGTTCCGTCCTGCTGAATTGTGCTTTGGAGCACGTGGACGTTTCTTTGCCCGTTGTGTGGCTGTAGATGGTGGCCCTTCTGTCGACGTATTGAAGGCGGCAGCTCGCCATAAAGGAACATCAGTAGTAGAGGTCCTTCAGAATTGTGTGATATTCAACGATGGAACCCACAATGCTGTTGCCAAAAAAGAAGATCGTGACCGTAATGCTATTTATCTGGAACATGGCAAACCGATGCTTTTTGGCCCGAATAAGGAATTTGGCTTGATGCAGGAAGGCTTTGGACTGAAGGTTGTCAAATTGGGCGAAAACGGGATTACAGAAAAAGATATCCTGGTACACGATGCCCACTGCGAAGATCATACACTTCAACTGAAGCTGGCACTTATGGAAGGCCCCGATTTCCCGATAGCCTTAGGAGTTATTCGTGATGTGGAAGCTCCTACGTATGATGCGGCTGTCGAAGCACAGATAGAAGAAGTTTCAGCAAAGAAGAAATACCATAATTTTGCTGAATTGCTGGCTACAAATGATACTTGGGAAATAGAATAATACTTAAGAAGTTGAATTAATATTCTTCTATCTTTTAGAAGTAAAGGAAGCCACTATGTGATTTTGTTAGTCATATAGTGGCTTTTGCTTTTCAGAATTTCTCCATTTCTCGTTTTGCTATGAAAACGATTTGCAAGAAACTTCAAATTATTTTACTTTTATCAATTATTTATTGTTAGGGAGTTAAGATATGGGAGTATTGTATTTATCTGTTGAATTATTTTTCGACTTGATAGCCTGTGTATTAGGTGCCGTGTTAGTTTATTGTGCGGGCGATAATTATCCGAAGTTTTATTGGGGAATTATTGCTTTTTGTATCGGTGCAGTATTTATGTGGGAAAATATCGGCTGGTTGACCATTGTGACTGATATTCCAGAATATCGTTTTACTGATTTACTGAATATTGAGAAAATGTTAAAATGGTATGTATTAGCAAGCATTGTAGCATTATTCCCTACAGCTTCTTTGCTGCCAGGTTATCTTACTCCTTTCAAGATACTCTTTTTTTACTTCCGTCCATTCTGCTTACCACTGTCGGATTATGTTATTTGGGGTTCAATGGTGAAACGACACCCTTACTCACTTGTTCGGATATATTTGCAGGTTTTGACCGTACAGATGTGATACTACGGGTTGTTTTGTTCCTTTCTTCTATTGTAACTCCCATATTTTTCTGTTTCTATCCTTTATTTCGTCGGAAAGCGTATCGACAGATAAACGGGATGATGTATGTCTTTATTGGAATTATCTGTCTTTTTGTTCTCATCTACTGTTTGTTTACGTTATTTATCAATGAGTTTATATTCAACTTGTTTGGGGCGACTTCTATTTTATTTGCAGTATTTTTCTCAGTTCAATATTTACTAAAGGAAAATCCATTTTCCAGTCGATGTACGAATAATAAGGAAGAAGGAAGTATATCAGATAAAGAAGAACCGGATATGCTTTCCTCTCTGTTTATTCAGATTGAAAATCACCTGTATGCAACTTTGGCATATACTGATCCTAACTATAATTTACATATATTGTCGAAAGCCTTACAAATAAAAGAGAATCAATTATCGTTGGCAATAAAGTCTGCCGGCTTCAGTAGCTTTAGAGAGTATATAAATGATTTACGTTTACAGCATTTTAAAAAGTTGATAGAATCGGGAAGTGATAGAAGTATTAAAGAGCTCATTTATTTAACAGGATTCAACTCCCGTTCTACTTTTTATCGGAATTTTTCCGATAAATACGGCCTTTCTCCTACAGAATTTGTCGATATGTGTAAGAATAAATGACAAAAGTGTCCCATTTCTTGAAGTGGAACACTTTTGTTTTTTTATCTTATTCCATATTCCTTATTTTTGAAAAATCAACATAACTCCTTTTCTGATAAATAAATGCAGCCTATTGTATTGCTGTAAATCTTGCAATACAAGTGAGGCAATTATGCAACATACATCGAAAAGGAGTATATATTTTTTACATAATTTTGTGATTGTATATTTTGAAGATAGATTGGAGAATGGAACATATTGGGCAAGTTATCAAGCAAGAATTAGAGAAACAAGAACGAAGTGTGGCATGGCTTGCAAGAAAACTTTCGTGTGATCGTTCGAATATTTACCGCATTTTCCAGAAGGAGAGTATTGACACTTGTTTGCTGGTTCGTATTTCCATCATTTTGCAGCATGATTTCTTTGAAGGTTTTTCTGCCAGTATAAGATCTCAGCTTTTGGAACAGAAATAGATTTATTTGATTTTAGTGCATTTAAAAATGTACTGCTTTTAATTATATTTTTAATTATATAGATAAAGAGTTTATTATTTAAGGTTTATATGCTATGAAGAAGTCTATTTTACTTTTGTTTTCATTATGCTTAATGTTACAGGTATTAGCTCAGAAAAAAGGATATATTATTAAAATAGATGGAGAAACAATCTATACAGATTTGGGAAGCTCTTTTGTACAAGTTGGAGATTGGATTAATGTTTATGGAAAAGGAACATATATTGTTCATCCTGTAACTCAGAAGAAAATTTATACAGAGCCAGAAATTATTGGCAAATTGGAAATTGGTAGTACGTTTAAAGACTATTCTATTGCTAAGGTAAATGATAGAAGTTTGTTACATCTTCTAAAAGAAGGTCTGGAAGTTTTTGTGATAAGTAATGATAAAATCATAGGTCAGTCAGGCAATACATCGCTTAGTCCTATGCAAAGTGCGGCGTCTAGTGAAAGAATACCAATAGTTATTGCTCCGGCACAAGTAAATGATGTGGTAGGAGTGGGACATTTTGGGGGATATGTTGCTGATATTTTAATGGAACAGATGTTGCTTTGTGATAAAGTGAAATTGTTAGACCGTAGTATATTAAATGCACAGATAGATGAAGTAAATCTTGCAGGAAGTTATATTGATCCGGCAACGGCTATTCAACGTGCTAAAATTCAAGGGGCACGCTATATTCTTCAGGTGACAATGCAAAAGCCTGACGTAGTCAATGTGCGAACAGGTATACCATTGGCTTCTATTATGGGAGCGATTCAGGGAGCTACTGGTACTAATATTGGGGCACAATATATGTCGAATGCAAGTATAGCAACATTGAAGGCTGAGGTTAATATTACCACTCGTGTTGTTGATCTGGAAACAGGAGAAGTAATGTTCATGACTAGTGGAAAAGGAAAAGCAAAAGGAAAAAGTTCTGTTTCATTAGAGTATGGCGCTTTAGGTGGTGGAGAAATAAACGGAGGTGTAGAAGGATTTAAACAAAGTATAACAGGTAAAGCCATTCAACGAGCTTTTACAACTATAGGACGTAATCTGAATCGCTATTTTAATGAAGATACTGATGCAAAGGTTATAGGACACGCTAGTGGAGTTTTATCAGGTAGATATGATGATAAATTGTACTCTAAGGGGTGTGGGTTGTATTTAGGAACTGAAAAGTTGGATAAAGAAGGGGGGCAAATGGTATTTGCTGATAACTCTGATTTATATTTCCAATATAAAAAAGGACGTAGATTGGTAAAATGGTCATGGCTTTCTGCATTTGCTGGTATAATAACTGGATTTGCAACAATGGGTGTGGGTGAATATGAAGAGGATTATTTAAGTGCAGGTGGTGGCCTGATGTTAGCTGGCATAGGGGGAACTATATATATGTGTATTATAGGTAAGAAAAAAATAAAAGGTGCCGTTAATAGATATAATGCATTACATGATAGTCATGCTTATCAGCCGGTTTTAAAATTGGGAGGTACATCTGGAGGCATTGGACTAAGATTAGAATTTTAATGTAGATAAAATTATGAAACAAAAATTATTATTCTTATTGATTGCATGTCTGGGATTAACAAGTAGTGTCAAAGGTCAAATGGATACATGGATGCTTAATCAGTGGCTGAATCAAATAAATATGGATGTTTATCAACAACAGCAAAAATTGTTTGATAAATACATGAAACTGCTGGATGCAGAAAGTAAGCGGAGGGACGCTAATGCGACGGCTGTATGTATTTTACTTCCGGGGGGAGCGGATATATTTTTTGCACGTATACAGACTCTTTACTTGGATTTAAATAATGTAGAAGTTGTACATCAGTTTCCTGATATGAGGGAAAAGATAATTCCGTCTTCTTCCTATTTGGCCTTAAATGGGACAATTATAACGAATTCAGTATTTAAACCAGGGCATACGGTTCTTGTACGAAGAAAGGATACGGGAAAGATATTGAGTGAAACTACTATTCCGTCTAAAAATACAATGGCATATCAGTAGTTTTTGCATGGAGCGCAGCAGGCGGCACAAGCTTATGGTAACAGTAATCAGAATTTTAAGTTTCCTATGACTTCTCCAGGTAGTACGAAAACAAGGACGAAAGTATGTTCCTTATGCAGAGGTAAAGGATGGATTGCGGGTTCCAAGACCCCTGTTTATGGGACAAGTGGTAGTTACTGGTGTGAAGAATGTGGGCGAGAAGTTTATGCTTCACATAGTCATGATCGTTGTCCTTCGTGTGGAGGATCAGGTAGTACTTATTAAGTGTGAGTGAAAAATGGCTCTTATTATTTACTGAGTTTACAGAAATATTTAGTCTATTCTATATATAGGAAGTGTCTTTTCGAATGAATTTGTTGTTTCATACAAGAAATATAACACATATGTTCTACTCTGAAAAGTGGAGCTATGTAGACTTTTCCTTTTGCAGTTACGTGATTTTAAAATAAATTTTTAACTAAATTGAAAAGCTATGAAAAAGTCATTTTTTATTTTTGCCATGCTTTGCATGTCATTGTTTACGGGAGTTGCTCAAGAAACGAAATGGGGAGTTGGGGTTAATGTCGGTTATGGAACAGATGTTTCTAAGATTTTTCTTGGTGTAAGAGGCCATTATGACATTACAGAGGCCTTTACTGTTGCAGCGAGTTTTAATCATTACTTTAAAGAAACGGTTGATTTGGATAGCTATGATGCTACTGGTGTAGAAGGAAGTTTAAAGTGTTGGGATATTAATGCAGACTTGCACTGGAATGTTTACCATAATGATTTATTGAAATTTTATCCATTTGTAGGTTTGACTTATTTGAATGCAAAAGGCTCTGTTGAGGTTGAAGAAGTAACAATCAGTAATTCTGAAGGAAATTTTGGCGCTAATGTAGGTGTTGGAGCACAGTTCGATTTCGGGTCTAATTGGGCTGCTAGTGTGGAGGCCAAGTACCAAATTATTGAAGGAGGGCAGTTTGTTCCTATGGCAAGTGTGATATATCGGTTTTAAGCAAGTGTTAGGGGCGAATTAATATTTGGCAATTTTTGTATTATTATCAGGTAAAAACGAATATATTAAGCCATGAATCTATTTGAACAGCATGGCATAAATGCTTTTACATTTAGGGCATGCTGTTCTTTTTTCTGATATCTTAATTTATTTCTCTGCAAAGGAGAAATGAAACGTCTGCATCTTTTTATTTTTTTTGTACAAAAGATTTTATTTTTTGTACAAAAAACAATTCAGATTTGCCCGTGAATTTCCGAAACGGAAGCGGGTTTGCTTCGAAACAGCCTATTCTTTTTCTCCGTAGCACAAGTCACCGGCATCGCCCAGCCCCGGTACGATATACGAATGTGCATTCAGTTCCGGATCGACGGCAGCACACCATACCGTAGTCTTGTCCTGTGGAAATACTTTCTGCACATGCTCTACTGCCTGTCGGCTGGCAATGACCGATGCAATATGTATGTGTGCAGGTTCACCTTTGGTGAGCAATGCTTTATAGGCGAGCTCCATCGAACCGCCGGTAGCCAGCATCGGATCTACCAGAATCAGTGTTTTTCCGTCCAGACGTGGAGAAGCGATGTATTCTATATGGATATCAAAATTGTCGGCGTCTATGTATTTGCGGTAAGCCGAAACAAAAGCATTCTCAGCGCGGTCGAAATAATTAATGAATCCCCGGTGCAGTGGCAGTCCGGCACGCAGGATAGTAGCGATGACTGGCTGTATGGCAGGCACGTTTTCGGTTGCCATGGCTAAAGGTGTCTGTATCTCCAGCGGTTGGTAAGAAAGGTCACGGCTGATTTCGTATGCCATGATTTCTCCGATACGTTCGATGTTGCGGCGGAAACGCAGGCTGTCACCTTGTATATTTACATCGCGAATCTCTGCCAGATACTGGTTTAGAATACTATTATTCCGGTTCAGTTCTACAATTTTCATAGATTGGTTCTCTTTTTTTTGATTGTTACATGTTTATGCCGCAAATATACGGATAATTCGTGAAATATATCAGATATGAACACGTTGTGTCTTATGAAGATAAAGTAACGACTTCTGTTGGGAGGAGAATGGAAGTATAGACTTGTTATAACCTGTTCGGGAAAAAATTTATCTTCATCTTTCTAACATAAAAGACCTTAAGCAGCCTGAGTAAGGCCTTTTATGTTTTGAGTAATGATAAATATCCTTTAATATGAGATAATTACCAAAGTAAGGGTTACGGGGGAGTCAGGCTGCTGTTTGCCGCATGAACTAATGTTTCGTGTGTGCATTACTTTGGGGAATTTCGTAAATATACCTGTTGTTTCAAGTGGTAATATTCATAGTTACGTGAGTTCGGGATAAGAAAGTATCTTTAAAAGTTGGTAATCACCGAATTATTTTGTATATTTAAGTCTGACAAACAATTAATTACAAATTAACAA
>NZ_DBMACV010000092.1:0-10648 GCF_057861905.1 Phocaeicola sp.
TGCTTAAAGATACAAAATCTTTAGGTAATAACAAAGCCCCAGCTTGTGAAAGTCGGGGCTTTGTGCTAAAAAAGAAGGTGTGCTTTTTGACACACCTTCACTCTTTTTTGTATAGACGATAAATAATTGTTTCCTTCTTGCGTTGGAAGCGTTTTTAGAACGCTTCTGTCATGTTGAAGTAGAACAGATTCTGGCGGTTGATGAAGTTTCGTCCGAAATCGAGCCGGACGTTCATACGCGGCTGAACCTCTATGCGTAGTCCTACTCCGGCATTAGGCAGAACACCTTCTATCTTTCCCGGAGTAGGTCCCATGAATCCGGCTCCTCCCCAGGCAACGAATCCCAGATGGCTGATTACCTTTTTTATCCAGTTGCTCTGGTTCGTATTAAACATCTGGCGGTATTCTACGAGAGCGAGGTGCCCGCTTTTGTCGCGATATTGTCCCATATAATATCCGCGCAAGTCGAAAGGCGTTCCGCTAAGAACATATTTGTTGAGCGGAATATTGTTTCCAAACACATTCTTAGTCTGTATGGTCCATGCCAGCACTTTTCGTTTGCCTACCAGTTTGTATTGTCGGTAATCGAACTCGAAGCGATAGAAGTTGTCATCTCCTCCCAACCATTTCTGATACATGATACCTCTGAAGTCCAGATAAATACCTTTATAAGGATTGGCCGGAACATCACGAGTATCGTATGTCAACAGAAATCCCAGTCCCGAGCTGAAATTGCTATATCCGCTTGCAGTACCTCCTGCTCTCTTGTAGTCCTCCTGTTCGGGCAGATATTTGGCAGGATTGGTTATCTTGTCGTAATTCAAGTCTATTTGCGGACCGGCAAAGAAGTTGCTTTCGCCAAGGCGGAACAAGAACCAGGGATTAATCTGTATGCCGCTGTAGCGGTACTGGCTGGTAGTATCGCTTCGTACGTAGTCTTTGTTGGTAGTATAGCCTACGCCGTAGAAATTCTCCTGTGTATTTTTGTAGCTGAACTGTCCGAAAATACGGAACTTGTCGTTCTTGAAGAAAAGTTGAGGTTTTACCATGATGTTCAGTCCGCCCTTGAACATAAACGCCATAGCCACAGGCAGTACGGAACGACGCATGGTCGTGTCCTTCGGGTCCATACGGAACGTCATCAGGGCACTTCCTCCCACCAGCAGACCAAAGTCGGGGCTGAAGCTCGGTCCTCCCAGAATATTATAGTGCAGATTACGTTTTGCTAATTTTTTTTGATGGAGTTCTTTTTTATTCAATGAATGTGTGGAAAGGGTGTCACTCGCAGGTGTGCTGCTTGATTCCTGAGCCAGGCAAGCTATTGCAAACAAGCATGTTAGGCATACTAAAAATAATCTCTTCATAATTATATTCTTTCGAGGCACAAAAGTACGAAAAAAAGCATTATCTGTCCCGTATTTTTATAAGAGTTTGTGGTATGCTATGTGTTTTTAACAGCTTTGTGCTAAATACCACATACCGATTATAAATTAGGCCTAAAAAATGGTAATGTGTTTGGCTGTTCGGAAGCTATTTCCTATTTTTACACAAAAGAATCATTAACAACGAAAGAATATATGACAGTAATAGAACGTTTTTTGAAGTATGTAACTTTCGACACGCAGTCTGACGAGTCAACCGGTGTTACTCCCAGTACACCGAAACAAATGGTGTTTGCCAAGTATCTGAAAACCGAGCTGGAAGCTCTGGGACTGGAAGATATTTCGCTGGATGACAACGGTTATTTGTTTGCAACTCTTCCTGCCAATGTGAATCGAGATATACCCACTATCGGATTTATAGCTCATATGGATACCAGTCCTGATATGTCGGGAAAGAACGTGAATCCCAATATTGTCCGTAATTATGGAGGCGAAGATATTCCTCTGTGCAAGGAAGAAGGTATCATTCTTTCTCCGAAGCAGTTTCCCGAACTGCTGGATCATGTAGGAGAGGATTTGATTGTGACCGACGGCCACACCTTGCTGGGAGCCGATGATAAGGCGGGTATTGCAGAAATTGTAGCTGCTATGGCTTACTTGAAGGAGCATCCTGAAATAGAGCATGGAAAAATCCGTGTCGGATTCAATCCGGATGAGGAAATCGGACTGGGCGCGCATAAGTTCGATGTAGAGAAATTCGGCTGCAAGTGGGCGTATACGATGGACGGAGGCGAAGTAGGAGAACTGGAGTTCGAAAACTTCAATGCGGCTTCTGCCAAGATACATGTAAAGGGAAGAAATGTACATCCCGGGTATGCCAAGAACAAGATGATCAATGCTCTGCTCGTAGCCAATGAATTTGTGGGTATGTTGCCGGCAAACGAAACTCCTGCTACGACCGAAGGTTATGAAGGGTTCTATCATCTGATTGGTATGGAAGGTGAAGTAGAACAGGCTACCGTTTCATATATTATCCGCGACCACGACCGTCAGAAGTTCGAAGCACGCAAGATTTTTATGCAGGGATGTGCCGAAAAAATAAACAAGAAATACGGCGAGGGTACAATTAAGGTCGACATAAAGGATCAGTATTATAACATGCGCCAGCAGGTAGAACCGTTGATGCACATTATCGACATTGCCTTTGCTGCCATGCAGGAAGCTGGTGTAGAGCCGAAAGTGAAGGCTATCCGCGGAGGAACAGACGGAGCGCAGTTGTCATTCAAGGGGCTGCCCTGTCCGAATATTTTTGCCGGCGGACTGAATTTCCACGGTCGTTACGAATTTGTTCCCATTCAGTCTATCGAAAAGGCTATGAACGTGGTAGTCAAAATAGCCGAACTGACAGCAAAAAGATATTGATGACAGATCAGTAAAACACACGGGGATATTCCCCTTTCACCACAGGTTATAACCAGTACCGGTTGAGATGAACTTTTCGGGCGGAGTGAAGTATAATCTGTGGTGATAATTTAAATATTAACCTTAAACATTCTATTTGATGAAAACTACTCCTTTTACCGAGAAGCATATCGCTCTCGGCGCCAAAATGCATGAATTTGCGGGTTATAACATGCCTATCGAGTATTCGGGTATTCTTGATGAACACAATACGGTTTGTCAGTCGGTTGGGGTATTCGATGTTTCTCACATGGGAGAATTCTGGGTGAAAGGACCGCATGCTCTTGAGTTTATCCAGCAGGTTACTTCGAATAATGCAGCTGTACTTACCCCGGGTAAGGTGCAGTACACTTGCTTCCCGAATGAAACAGGAGGTATTGTCGACGATTTGCTGGTGTATTACTATGAGCCTGACAAGTATATGCTGGTGGTGAATGCTGCCAATATAGAAAAGGACTGGAACTGGTGTGTAAGTCATAACACAGTAGGAGCGGAACTTGAAAATTCTTCCGACCGTATCGCACAGCTTGCTGTTCAAGGACCAAAGGCTATCGATACGTTGCAGAAACTTACTTCTCTGAACCTTTCCGAAATACCTTATTATACATTCCGTGTAGGTGACTTTGCCGGAGTACCGAATGTGATAATCTCGAATACAGGTTATACCGGTGCGGGTGGTTTTGAATTATATTTTTATCCTCAAGATGCCGATCGTATCTGGGATGCTATATTTGAAGCCGGAGCTGAATATGGTGTTAAACCTGTCGGACTGGGAGCACGTGATACGCTTCGTCTGGAAATGGGATTCTGTCTGTATGGCAATGATATAGACGACACTACTTCTCCTTTGGAGGCCGGTTTGGGATGGATTACCAAATTTGTCGACGGCAAGAATTTTACCAATCGTCAGGCACTGGAAAAACAGAAGGCAGAAGGTGTAACTCGTCGGTTGGTAGGCTTTGAGATGATAGACCGTGGTATTCCTCGTCATGGATATGCACTGACCGACGGAGAGGGAAATGTTATCGGAAATGTAACATCCGGAACGATGTCGCCAACCCGTAAAATCGGAATCGGATTAGGATATGTACAGGTTGCATTTGCCAAACCGGATACGGAGATTTATCTGGATAATCGTGGACGTCATCTGAAAGCGAAAGTGGTGAAGCCTCCTTTCCGGAACATGATTTGATACCTCGATGCAATAATCATAGAAAAGTCGTTTCTGCCTGTTTTAATCTAAAAAGGAAGAAACGATTTTTTATTTTTCTGAAATGAGAAGCTTATAATTTATCAGGTTTTGTGGATGACATTATTTTGTTGTTAAATTAGATCTTTTCATACATAGCTGATTTATAAATATATCGCTTATTGACTTTTGTTTGATTTATTTTCACATACAGATTGTTTGTTATAAAATGACATCTGTTATTTATTATTTTTTTGTTTCTTTTGGTGGTTATATAAAAAAATATTATATTTGCTCGATATTTTAAAGAAAAGAGTCTTTAATGGCTTTTCTCTTTATTTGTTTAACCTTATAAATACCTTGTTAATTTTTTGTTTAAAAAATCAATTGAAACTTTTTAGTGCTTTCAATATTTCTATTTGAAAGTTTGAAATCTTATTGTGTAAGTTTTGTAAAAAAGAAGGAATGGTCTCTACGTTTATTTTTTGCAGGAACTGAGACAATATTGTTGACTGCTATTTTGTTATTAGACTAAACTAAATTTGATTTTTTTTATTGTAATCTTTATTCTTTACTATGGCTTTACTGAAATGCTGTGTAAAAAATAAAAGTTAAAAACCTTTAATTTACTAATCTTTATGAAAAAAAGTAAATTTGCGCAACTAATGTTGCTCTTGTTGTTAACTCCAGGAGCTGTTGCGTGGGCAGGTTCGAATGATGTTTCTAGTAATAGGACATCCCTGTCCCAGCAAACAAACAATGTGAAAACTGAAGGTGTCGTTGTCGATGCAAAAGGTGAACCATTGATTGGTGTAAGTATTCTCGAACAGGGAACTACGAATGGAACCATCACTGATATTGATGGTGTATTCTCTTTGCAGGTTTCTCCCAATGCTGTATTGGAAATTTCCTACATTGGTTATAAAACACAGAAGTTGGCTGTTAAACCTAATTTAGGCCAGATTGTCATGCATGAAGATACAGAAGTGCTTGAAGAGGTTGTTGTGACCGCACTTGGTATCAAACGTTCGGAAAAGGCATTGAGCTACAATGTACAGCAGGTAAAAGGAGATGAATTAACTACTGTAAAGGATGCTAACTTTATGAATGCTTTAGCAGGTAAGGTGGCTGGCGTCAATATCAATGCTTCTGCTTCGGGTGTTGGTGGTGCAACTCGTGTAGTTATGCGTGGTGTTAAATCTATTGCCAATAATAATAATGCTTTGTATGTAATCGATGGTGTACCTATCTTTAATACCAATAATGGTGGAACAGAAGGTGCTTATTCTGAACAGCCTAGAGGTGAAGGTATTTCGGACCTTAATCCAGATGATATAGAAAGTATGTCGGTGTTGAGTGGACCTTCTGCTGCTGCTTTGTATGGTTCTGCTGCTTCTGCCGGTGTTATTTTGATTACAACCAAGAAAGGCAAGGAAGGAAAGGTCAGTGTTACAGTTTCAAACTCTACTACTTTTTCGAAACCATTCTTTACTCCTAAGTTCCAGAACCGTTACTTGAATGCTCCGGGAAGTTTTTCTTCGTGGGGAGAAAAAGGTTCGTCGGAGTATGGTGACTATGATCCGATGGGATTTTTCCGTACGGGTGTGAATGTTCAGAACTCGGCTTCACTGTCGGTAGGTAATGATAAGAATCAGACTTATTTGTCTGTTGGTACAACGAATGCGAACGGCATGCTGCCTAACAATAAATATGAACGATATAATTTCAGTTCACGCAATACAACGAAATTCTTGAATGATAAGCTGACTCTTGATGTAGGTTTCAGCTTCATTATTCAGAAAGATTTGAACCTGACGGCTCAGGGACAGTACTTCAATCCGCTTCCTGCCATTTATCTTTTTCCGAGAGGAGAAAATTTTGAATCGGTACAGGCCTACGAAACTTTTGATGTAGGGCGTAATATCTATACCCAGAACTGGCAGTGGGGCGATCAGGGCCTGCAGATGCAGAATCCGTATTGGATTATGAACCGCATGCCTCGTACGAACAATAAGCAGCGTTATATGGCAAATGCCAGTTTGAAATATGATATTACAGACTGGCTGAACGTGACAGGACGTGTGCGCATTGATAATTCTGCTATCGATTATGAGGAAAAGCGTTATGCTTCTACCAATACGCTGTTTGCAAGTACAACTGGATTCTATAAGTATCACAAGACTGACGACCGTCAGGTATATGCCGATGTGATTGCCAATTTTGCAAAAGCGTGGGAGAACTTTAACCTGAATGCCAATATTGGTGCAAGTACTACGCAGTTGAATTATAAGAATTCAGGCTATCAGGGAGCTTTGGGAGATATCCCCAATGTGTTTACCTACTATAATATTGATAAGAACGGACGTGATACTTATCCTTTGTTCGAAGGCTGGAAGCAGCGTACTAACGCATTGTTTGCCAGTGTGGAGGCAGGATGGAGAAATATGTTGTATCTGACTGTAACCGGACGTAATGACTGGGATTCGGCTTTGGCACATACTCCAAACAAATCGTTCTTTTACCCTTCTGTAGGTCTTTCGGGCGTAATCTCGGAAATGGTCAAACTGCCTGAGTGGTTCAGTTATTTGAAGGTCAGAGGTTCTTACGCGGTTGTCGGTACTTCTATTCCCCGTAACCTGACTTCTCCTTATAGCTATGAATGGGATAAGTCGACCGGCAAGTGGCAGACTATGTCGTATAAGCCGTTGGGCGAACTGCTTCCTGAAAAGACTTATTCGTGGGAAGCTGGTATCAATGCACGTTTCTTCGACGGAAAATTGACCTTGGATGCTACTTGGTATAAATCGGATACCAAGAATCAGACTATAGAGGTGCCTTTGTCGGCTACTTCTGGATATACCAAGATGTACTGCCAGTCGGGTAACGTTCGTAACTGGGGTATGGAGTTTGCCTTGGGATTCAATAATACATGGGGTGATTTCTCTTGGAGCTCTAATATAACCTATAGCTTTAACAAGAATAAGGTTACGGAACTACTGAAAGATTATGTGGATGAAAGTGGAGAACATTATTCTGTCGACCGTATCAATAAAGGTGGTATTGATGCATGCCAGTACATACTGACAGAAGGTGGTACAATGGGAGATTTGTATGTTAAGACAGCTTTGAAGCGTGACCAGAATGGTAATGTGTTGATTGAAAATAACAATGTGGTACTGGAAACATTGGCAGAGCCCAAGAAGGTAGGATCTGTATTGCCTAATGGAAACTTGGGATTCAGAAATGATTTCAGTTATAAAGGTGTGAATTTAGGATTTATGCTTTCGGCTCGTTTTGGTGGTGTAGTTCTTTCACAGACGCAGGCTATTATGGACCAGTTTGGTGTGTCCGAAACAACTGCCATTGCACGCGATAATGGTGGAATACCTGTCAATAATGGCGTGATTGACGCACAGTCGTATTATACGAAGGTAGGTGGATCAAATGGTTTGCTTGAAAATTATGTATACGATGCGACTAACCTCCGTCTGCAGGAATTGTCATTAGGCTATACCTTACCGGCCAAATGGTTCAACAACGCTGTGAAAGTCAACCTTTCTGTAGTGGGACGTAATTTGTGGATGATTTACTGTAAAGCTCCGTTTGATCCGGAAGCAACAGCTTCTACCGGTACCTACTATCAGGGACTTGATTATTTTATGCAGCCAAGCCAGAGAAGTTTTGGCTTTAATGTAAAAGTTCAATTCTAAACATTTCAGTATTATGAATAAAAATAAATTTGCGCTAAATATATTTGCTTTGGGGTTCCTGATGGGGGGAGCTGTCATGCTGAATTCTTGTATCAGCGATGACCTGAATGACCCTATACATAAAATATCCAAGGAAGAATTGGAAGGAGATAATTATGGATTGGGAGCATTTTTCCTGCCCATGACCGACCTTGTAGTACCTGCACAGGAAAACCATTATCAGATGGCCGAAAATCTGATCGGTGATATTTACGGACGATACATGATGTATACCAACGATGGCTGGAATGCCGCCAAAAATCCTCCGTTGTGTAACGTTCCTTCGGACTGGTATTCTGCTCCTTTTAACTATATGGCAGAGTTTTATGCTGCCTATAATGAGGTGAAAAAACAAACCGAAGAGAAAGGAACTAATTATGCTTGGGCACAGATACTGAAGGTGAGCTTCATGCAGCGTCTGACTGATACTTACGGACCTATTCCTTATAAAAGTATCAACTCTACTTCGCTTACGGTTGCTTACAATTCTCAGGAGGATGTTTACCGTGCCATGTTTGATGATTTGAACGCTGCTATCGAAGTGCTGACATCTTATGTGCAGGCTAATCCGACAGCTACTCCGATGGCTAAATACGACAATGTATATGGTGGTAACTTTACTCAATGGATTAAGTATGCCAACTCGCTGAAGCTTCGTATGGCATTACGTATCAGTAAAGCTTTGCCCGATTACGCAAGAGATCAGGCTGAGAGTGCTATTAAAAATGCGTTTGGAGTCATTACCTCGAATGCAGATAATGCCAGCTATTATTACGAAAAAGGAAATCCGATAAACGTGATGTGGGATAGTTATGGCGATGCTCGTATGTGTGCTGATATTCTGTGCTATATGAACGGATATCATGATAAGCGTCTGGAAAAATATATGCAAAAGCATACGGGGGACTGGAAGAACGTAGAGTATGCGGCTATTCCTTCTGGAGTGAATGTTGACTTGCAGACCAATACCAAGAAGTATTCGGCTCCCAATATCATGAAAGCCGATCGTTTAATGTGGCTGAACGCTGCTGAAGTTGCCTTTTGCAGGGCTGAAGGTGGATTGTTAGGATGGAAACTTGGGGACGGAGGTTCTATAGCCGATCCTGAAACGTTCTATAAGCAAGGTATTCAGCTTTCTTTTGAGCAGTGGAATGCTTCTGGAGCAGCAGATTATATGGATGATGCTACGTCGGTACCCGACAAGTATGTCGATCCGGCAGGAAAGCACCGTACTATGGCTGCACCCAGTGCAATGACTGTCAAATGGAATAACTCTGCAAGTGATGATGAAAAACTGGAACGTATCATGATTCAGAAATGGATTGCTTTATATCCGTTGGGACAGGAAGCATGGAGCGAGATTCGTCGTACGGGATATCCGAAGGTCTTTAAATTGCCTAATCTGGCCAATGATAACATAACAACAGTTCCTAATCGTTTGCCATTTTCTTATAATGAGTATCTGAATAATAAAGGTAATATGGACAAGGCTGTTACCTTATTGGGAGGGGAAGATAATTTTGCAACTAAACTCTGGTGGCAGAAAAAATAATTAATGGTGATTTTAATAAATAAAGAATATGAAACGTTTACTGACAAAAATGATTCTTCCAGCTTTAGGACTTGGATTTATGATTACAGCATGTAATGACTGGACTGAACTGGAACCTAAATATGCAAAAGATTTGACGCAATCAGATAAGTCTGAAGAATATTATGAGGCACTGAGAGCTTACAAGCAGTCCGACCATGCCGTAGCTTTCGGATGGTATGGTAATGTGACCGGTATTGGAGTGAGTCTTGAAAACTGTCTGGCTGGATTGCCCGACAGTGTGGACTTTGTTTCGCTTTGGGGAGGCTGGAAAGGCATGACTCCTGAAGTACAGAAGGACTTGAAATATGTACAGACCGTGAAAGGTACGAAAGCTCTGGCTTGTTGTATCATTATGGAAATGGGTGACCAGATTACTCCAGAAGAACACAATGCAACTCGTGAAGACCGTCATAAGTACTGGGGATGGGTAGATGGTGATGAGGAAGCGATTAAGGCTTCTATCGTGAAGTTTGCCAACGCTTTTGCTGATACTATCGACAAGTATAATCTGGATGGATTTGATCTGGATTGGGAGCCTTCATATGCTCAGCCTTTCGAAACTAACAAGGAGATGTGCAAGAATGGCCGAATAGCTATTTTCCTGCAAACATTGATTGACCGGGGAATGGGTGCTCGTGCTGGAAAAGGCAAACTGCTCGTAATTGACGGAGAGCCCGAACATTCAGAAATACCGGCTGAAATGGGTAAAGACTTCAATTATTTCATCGGACAGGCGTATAGTTCATGGGGTGATAGCGACCTTGATGGACGTTTGGCTAGAATTATTAACCATTATGACGGTGTCCTTACCCCGGAAGAATGTGCTAAGAAATTCATCGTTTGTGAGAATTTTGAGAATTATGCACAAACAGGAGGAGTATCATATTATTACGACCGTGAGGGAAATAATTATAAGTCGCTCGAAGGTATGGCACGTTGGAAACCGCAATATAATGGTGAAACTTTCTCCAGAAGTGGAGGCGTAGGTACTTTCCACATGGAATATGAATACAAAGTGAGTGGCATGCCTGGTAACTATCCTTTCTTGCGTAATGCCATCCAAATTATGAATCCTGCAAAAAATAATTGATTATGAATTTTTTATATAAAAAAATAGGTGCATTGTCCCTTTTAATGGTTGCTTTGTCTTTCAGTGCTTGTGATGATGCTAAGTATAACGTGAGTTCGACGAATTCAAAACAAAGCGAGCTGTGTGTCAAGAGTTCTTGTAACATTGATACACGGCTTCTTCGGAAAGCAACAATATGCAGCAA
>NZ_DBMACV010000093.1:0-10292 GCF_057861905.1 Phocaeicola sp.
GCTGGAGTAGTATAAATGGGGCCAAAAAAAGCTTTGAAGGGGTTGTTATCTACAACAACCTCATATTCATCGTACCTATAAATCGTTTAGGACAACATTGGCCGCAAACAGCAAAAAACATCTGGCTTATAAGATATTTTAACAAAAAGGAATAGGGATTTTCCCCATATCATGCGTTTTCAGGTAAACGATGGCTTACAACCGTAAAACAATTACCCACTAACAACCATAACATAGTATGAAAAAGATTATCTTACCCTTAGACTTTCTTTTGCTGGGAGGCATACAGACTCCTACGTGTGGAAACGAAGAAAATATGGCCGAACAGGCAGTTTCCTCTACCCTCTTGTCGAATCCTGCAAGTCCCGAAAGACCAGCCAGTGAGTTGCCGCAATATACAGATTAACAAACGATACCTGTCAGAATGACATTTTGTATATTTTCTCCTCCGAGAATCGTTTGTTTGCGGACAATAATCCGGGCAACTGTTTTCCGAGAAGTATTATAAGGCATATCCTGCTGTAAATCAGATTAATGGCTAAAAATTTAACAAATCAGGAAAGACAAAATAGCCTGTCTGCACCCTTACAAAAGCCCATTTTCAAGGTTTTTGATGACTTTTGCGGAAAAGACAGCCAACTTATCAGGAGATTTTTTTAATTTCTCTCGATGTTTTTAAATTTTTCGCTGACGTTTTTCCCGAAACTTGCCGGGAAAACATGCATAAAAAAACCGATTTACATGTTTTTATGCACTAAGACTGAATAAATTTTCAGTTTTCCGGCTTCTTTTTTTGCCAGAACAGGAAAAAACAAAAAAGCGAGAGTCAGCAGTTTACCGCTTTATCCAGCAAATTGATACTGATAAAGAAGTTTATGCTCCTTTTTGAATTGCAGTAAACCAACGGACAAAAACAGGCAATAAAGCTCGTCCGAACGAACTTTTAACAGAAAAAAAACATGCTCTTTCAACAAAAAGGCCCCAAAATTGTTTTTATATACAAAACAGGGAGAATTAAAGAGAGAAACAATTAGACTAACTAAACTTTATGTACAAGGAAATGCTGCCGCTACAACACCGGCGGCATTTTTTATGCCCATATACGAAAAAAGTTGGAAACAATGTTCCAACTTTTCGAGCCTCTTGTCGGATTCGAACCAACGACCCCGAGATTACAAATCACGTGCTCTGGCCAACTGAGCTAAAGAGGCAATAACTATGTTTTATTTTCGAGCCTCTTGTCGGATTCGAACCAACGACCCCGAGATTACAAATCACGTGCTCTGGCCAACTGAGCTAAAGAGGCAGGTGGGCAAGCTTACCATATCGCGCCGCTACAACCAACTACCTTTGCTGCGATCAAGCCCTGGAGGATTCGAAGGGAGCTGGCCGTATGGGACTTACCCATGTTATGTCTGCATCAGAGATTCACTTGCGATGTTTCTCATTTGCGGGTGCAAAGGTAGGTATATTTTTTGAATGTGCAATACTTTGTCTCAAAAAATTTCACAAAAATCGAAAGAAATACGTTTTTTCCGAGTTTTATAGCCCGGAATATCTCCAAAAAACGTACTTTTGTAGTCTTATAAATATAAAGATATAAAGGAAAAACAGAAATGCCAACAGACAGACCGATTACACTTCAGGAACATGCCATGCGATTTGGTACTTTTATGGGAATATACTGGATTATCAAATTCATTTTTCTCCCCTTAGGGTTCAGTATTCCTTTCCTCCAGCTCTTGTTCGTGCTGCTTACTCTTTTTGTCCCGGTGTTAGGCTACATTTATGTACGCAAGTTCAGAAACACGTATTGCAACGGCGAACTGTCATTCTTCCGCGCATTTCTTTTCACCTTGTACATGTACCTGTTTGCTACTCTTCTGGTAGCCGTGGCACACTATGTTTATTTCCGTTTTCTGGATCACGGCTTTCTGGCCAGTGCCTATCTGCAGCAGTTGGAGAACGTCAAATCGGCTGCACAAGGCGAAATGGTAACCTCCATCGATCAACTGATTCAGGCATTCGACACCATTTCATCGCTAACCCCACTGCAACTTACATTTCAATTGATTTTTCAAAATATATTTTACGGTATCCTGCTCGCCATACCTACCGGCCTGGTGGCAATGAAACAAAAAAAACAATTCTGACCTATGGATATATCAGTAATCGTACCTTTATATAATGAGGAAGAGTCTTTACCCGAACTGCATGCTTGGATAAAGAGAGTGATGGACGCAAACCATTTCAGCTACGAAATTATTTTCGTAAACGATGGCAGTACCGACGGTTCATGGAAAGTTATCGAATCGCTGAGCAAGGAGAACAAAGAAGTAAAAGGCGTAAAGTTCCGCCGGAACTACGGTAAGTCGCCGGCTTTGTTCTGTGGATTCGAACGGGCGGAAGGCGATGTGGTCATCACTATGGATGCCGACCTGCAGGATAGTCCGGATGAAATTCCGGGACTTTACTATATGATTACCGTCGACGGATACGACCTGGTTTCCGGATGGAAGCAGAAACGCTATGACCCGCTGTCGAAAACAATCCCGACCAAGCTGTTCAATGCTACGGCACGTGCCGTTTCGGGCATCCATAACCTGCACGACTTCAACTGCGGACTGAAGGCGTATCGGAAAGACGTGGTCAAGAATATCGAAGTTTACGGCGAAATGCACCGCTACATTCCTTACTTGGCAAAAAATGCCGGCTTTACCAAAATCGGCGAAAAGATCGTTCATCATCAGGCACGAAAATACGGAAAGACCAAATTCGGGCTGAACCGCTTCGTCAACGGCTACCTGGATTTGCTTACCCTGTGGTTTTTATCCACCTTCGGCGTCAAGCCGATGCACATTTTCGGCTTTCTGGGTTCCATCATGTTCATCTTGGGATTCATCGCTGTAGCCATCATCGGCATCAACAAGCTGTACGACCTGTACTCGGGCAATCCGTACAGACTGATTACAGACAGTCCGTATTTCTATCTTGCCCTGACAACCATGATTATCGGTACCCAGTTGTTCCTTGCCGGATTTATCGGAGAACTGATAGCCCGCAATGCTCCCGAGCGTAACAAATATCAAATAGAAAAAGAACTGTAACCATGAGAAAACTACCGGTCATATTAGGCTTGCTTTTGTTCTTATGCGTATTCTTCCCCGCCTGCGAGGTGGAGAATTGTCCGCCTAACTCCATGTCGTATGCACATTTCGCACTGGTAGACCAGAACGGACGGTCGTTCAGCACATCAGACACCATAACCGTTGTAGGCCAGACGCTCGTCGGCATCGTTGTATACGATACACTTACAGACGGAAGCCTGCAGCCACGTACCGTCGACTCTCTGGTTTCGGACACCTTCATAAACAGAGAAGCTGGCGCCAGCAGTTTCAAGCTGCCGCTCAGTTACAATAACAGCACCCGTTTCGTACTTAGCTACCGTAGTCTGGAGAACAGATTTTCCGGAACAGATACCATCAACATCAGTCACCGGAATATCCCCTACTTCATCAACCTTGACTGCGGGTCGATGATGTTTTACGAGGTTACCGGTGTAACAAGTACGCACCACCGCCTCGACTCACTGACTATAACCAACCCGAATATAGACAATAATGAAAAAGAAAATTTCAAAATATATTTCACTGTTATTGCTTCTGACGAGTAGTCTGCTGCTTCCAACTCCTGCACATGCACAGAAAAAGGACAAGGAAACACTGAAGGCAGAATACAAGGCTTCCCCGCTCTATCAGGGAACGTCCATCGGTATAGAAATAGCCGGCGCGGGCGGGTATCTGCTGGGAAGTGACATGCTGAGCAGCGAAATCATCCTTCAGACTAACCTGAAGAACCGCTTTCTGCCCGTTATCGAAGTGGGATATGGAAAAACGGATGTCATCAACGATGCCAACGATATGCACTACAAGACTTCGGCTCCTTATTTCCGCATCGGTATGGACTATAATGTGTTTTACCAGAAGCCTTACCTGCCGGGATACCTGTATGTGGGCTTGCGATACGGTATGAGCAGTTTCAGCTACGATGCCAGTGGTCCCGACATGACCGACCCGAATTACGGGGGACACATCACCATACCTTATGCCGACTTGGGCGAAAAGAGTAAGGCACAATGGCTGGAAGGCGTAGTAGGTATCAAAGTAAGAATATACAAGCGCTTCCACATGGGATGGGCTGTACGCTACAAGAAGCGCGTGAGCGTAGACAGCCACGAAAACTCCACACCGTGGTATGTGCCCGGATTCGGGAAAAATGGGGGAAGCAGTTTCAACCTGACGTATAATTTAATTTATAACTTACCTTTTTAAGCATAAATGACTACACTCGAAATATGGTTGCTTGCCGTCAGTCTGGCGATAGACTGTTTTACGGTTTCCGTTACAAGCGGTATCATACTGCGCCGCATACACTGGCAGACATTCCTGAAAATGGCTTTCTTCTTTGGATTCTTTCAAGCTCTGATGCCGCTCATCGGCTGGTTCGGAGCAAGCCGTTTCAACCACCTTATCGAATCGTACGACCACTGGATTGCGTTTGGCTTGCTGGCATTCCTCGGAATCCGCATGATACGCGAACATTTCAAGGACAGCGAAGAATGTAGTTTCGACCCCACCAGTCTGAAGGTGATTCTTACCATGGCGGTAGCTACCAGCATCGATGCACTGGCTGTAGGAATATCTTTTGCTTTCACCGGATTCAATGTCGTCGGTCAACTGTTCAGTCCGCTGCTTATCATTGGTTTCGCATCGTTTGTTCTTTCTATAGCCGGCAACCTGATCGGCATCTTCTTCGGGAAACGTTTCAATCTTCGTATGGAACTTTTCGGTGGTCTGGTATTGATTGGCATCGGCGTGAAAATCCTTATCGAACATCTTTTTCTTAACTCATAATAAAGACTTGCACCTATGACAAATAAAAACGTAAAATGGCAACTCCCGTTCCTGGCATTTCTGATTATCGGAACGGTTCTGATTCTCCGGAAACAAGCTCCTTACCAGACAGATGAAGGACTGGTATTCGGAACAATGTACAAGATAACCTACCAGTCGAAGGAGAACTTGAAAAAAGACATTGAAGCCGAATTGCAGAAAGTAGACAACTCGCTTTCTCCGTTCAACAAGCAGTCGGTCATCACACACATCAACAACAACGAAGACATGCAGGTAGACAGTATGTTTGCCTATGTTTTCCGCCTTGCGAAAACCGTTTCCAACGATACACATGGAGCATTCGACATCACTGTGGCCCCGCTGGTGAACGCATGGGGATTCGGATTCAAGAACGCAACGGGCATACAGCCGAATACAATAGACAGCATCCGCCAGTTTGTAGGTTTCCATAAAGTAGACCTGACAGACGGCAAAATTGTCAAAAAAGACCCTCGTGTCATGCTGGATTGCAGCGCTATTGCCAAAGGGTTCGGAGTGGACTGTGTGGCACGCCTGCTCGACAGAAAAGGAGTCAAGAATTATATGATCAACATCGGAGGCGAACTGGTCATGAAAGGTGAGAACCAGAACATGGAAAGCTGGCGCATCGGTATCAACAAGCCGATAGACGACTCGCTCGCCGTAAACCAGGAGTTGCAGACAGTTCTCGAAATTACGAATGCCGGACTTGCCACTTCGGGCAATTACCGTAACTTCTACTACAAGGATGGCAAGAAATATGCACATACCATCGACCCGCGTACAGGCTATCCGGTACAGCATAACATTCTCTCGTCGACAGTCGTAGCAAAGGACTGCGCCACAGCCGATGCCTACGCCACTTCGTTCATGGTACTGGGACTGGACTCTGCCAAGGCTATCTGCAACGCACATCCGGAACTCGATGCGTATTTCATCTATGCACGCGAAGACGGCAAGATGGGTATTTACTTTACCGACGGCATGAAGAAATATTTAAGAAACTAAATACCTGAAAAAACATGAAAGAAACAAACGAAAAACCAACGGGACTGCCCGAAAATGCATTCCGTCCACTGAAACCGGGAGAACAGTATCACCCACTGATGTCGCCCGACAAAAATTATCCGGAGGTAAACCTCTGGTCGGTGTTATGGGGTATTGCCATGGCGATACTTTTTTCAGCCGCCTCAGCCTATCTGGGACTGAAAGTCGGTCAGGTGTTCGAAGCTGCCATCCCTATCGCCATCATTGCCGTAGGTGTTTCGAGTGCAGCCAAACGTAAAAGTGCATTAGGCGAGAATGTCATCATACAGTCTATCGGAGCATGCTCGGGTGTGATCGTAGCCGGAGCCATCTTTACCCTGCCTGCCTTGTATATCTTGCAGGACAAATATCCCGAAATGACAGTCGATTTCTTCCAGATGTTTGTCAGCTCACTGCTGGGAGGTATCTTGGGTATCTTGTTCCTCATCCCGTTCCGCAAATACTTTGTCAGCGAAAAACATGGAGAATATCCGTTCCCTGAAGCTACTGCCAGCACGCAGGTACTCGTTTCGGGCGAAAAGGGAGGAAGTCAGGCGAAACCGTTGCTCTTTGCCGGACTGATAGGTGGTCTGTACGACTTTATCGTGGCTACGTTCGGATGGTGGAACGAGAACTTTACAACCCGCGTCTGCGGATGGGGAGAAATGATTGCCGAAAAGGCAAAGCTCGTCGTTAAAATCAATACCGGAGCTGCCGTACTGGGACTGGGTTACATCGTGGGTCTGAAATATGCTGCCATTATCTGTGCCGGCTCACTTGCCGTATGGCTGATTATCGTGCCGGGCATCTCACTCATTTGGGGAGATCAGGTACTGAATGCATGGAATCCGGCTATCACTGAAACCGTAAGCAGCATGTCGCCCGAAGCAATCTTCTCTCAGTATGCCAAAAGTATCGGTATCGGAGGTATTGCTATGGCGGGTATTATCGGTATCGTACGTTCATGGAGCATCATCAAAAGTGCTGTAAGCTTGGCAGCCAAGGAAATGGGCGGTAAGAAAGCGGAAGCCAATGTAGTGCGTACGCAGAAAGACCTTTCCATGAAAATCATCGCAATCGGTTCTATCATTACCATCATACTGGTGGCCTTGTTCTTCTACTTCGATGTGATGCAGGGCAACCTGCTGCATACCATCGTTGCTATTATTCTGGTAGCGGGTATCTCTTTCCTGTTTACTACCGTAGCAGCCAATGCCATTGCCATCGTAGGAACTAACCCGGTATCGGGTATGACGCTGATGACACTGATTCTGGCTTCAGTCGTGATGGTTGCTGTCGGCCTGAAAGGTGCTACCGGTATGGTAGCTTCACTGGTCATGGGAGGTGTGGTTTGTACCGCGCTGTCTATGGCAGGAGGTTTCATTACCGACTTGAAAATCGGTTACTGGCTGGGAAGTACGCCTGCCAAGCAACAGACTTGGAAATTCTTGGGAACACTGGTTTCTGCCGCTACCGTAGGAGGTGTCATCATGATTCTGAACAAGACTTACGGATTCTCATCGGGTGCTCTGGCTGCTCCTCAGGCTAATGCAATGGCTGCCGTTATCGACCCGCTGATGAACGGTGTGGCTGCTCCGTGGCTGCTGTATGGTATAGGAGCTGTACTGGCACTGGTACTGACTTATTTCAAGGTGCCGGCACTGGCTTTCGCACTGGGTATGTTTATCCCGCTGGAACTGAACCTGCCGCTTATCGTAGGTGGAGCTGTCAACTGGTACGTTACTACCCGCAGCAAAGATGAAGCCGTCAACACAGAACGTGGAGAAAAAGGAACGCTGCTTGCTTCCGGTTTCATTGCCGGCGGTGCCCTGATGGGAGTGGTCAGCGCGGCTATGCGCTTCGGAGGTATCAACCTCGTAAACGAGGCATGGCTCGAAAATCCGCTGAGTCAGGTGGTTTCGCTGGTAGCTTATGTACTGCTGATTGTATATCTGGTAAAAGCCAGCATGAACATCAAGAAATCTTAAGCCAAAGAGCACAGATTTATACATATTATTAATAATATTCACCCACAGATATCCTTTACCTAACGGAAGTCTGTGGGTGTTTTGTTATCTTAAAAGAATTATGCTATCTTTGAACCTGCCAATCCAAAAGTCCTATAGGTATAGACCTGACTAACTTCAGATGTCTAACGGACAGGAAGAAGCCTACGGGCCTCATCCTGCAACAATAAAAGGAATTGAAGACGAATGGCGAAAAGGATATTCAACAACAAAATAAATCAATACACGTATGAAAAAACTATTTCTTTTGAGCATGGTCTTTCTGTCGGCCATACTCTCTGCTCAGAACCCGGTAGAAATTAAATTGTGGCCCAACGGAGCTCCCAACACAAACAACATGACCCAGCAGGTAGAAAACGGACCGCTCTACGTAGCAGAGCCTACCCTTACCGTTTATCCGGCAAAAAACAGCAACGGAATGGCTATCGTCGCCTGCCCGGGAGGCGGATATACTCACCTTGCCATGCAGCACGAAGGACACGATATGGCAAACTGGTTCAACAGCCAGGGTATCACGTATGCCGTACTGACTTACCGCATGCCCAACGGAAACTATGAAGTTCCTCTGAGCGATGCACAACAGGCCCTGCGCATCATGCGCCAACATGCCGATGAATGGAATATCCGACAATTAGGTATCATGGGCTCCTCGGCAGGAGGACATCTTGCCAGCACGGCTGCCACTCACTTTACCGATGCGGCAACACGTCCCGACTTCCAGATTTTGTTCTACCCTGTCATCACCATGGACCCGACGTATACGCACATGGGCTCACACGACAACCTGCTGGGAAAAAATCCCTCTAAAGAACTCGAACAGAAATACTCCAACGAGCTGCAGGTTACTCCACAAACCCCTCCGGCTTTTATCATGCACAGCAGTGACGACGGTGCAGTGCCGGTAGCCAACAGCGTGAACTATTACATGGCACTGGTAAAAAACAAAGTTTCTGCCAGCCTGCACACCTATCCTATCGGTGGCCACGGATGGGGATTCCGCGACTCGTTTACCTACAAACGCCAGTGGACCGGCGAACTGGAAAAATGGCTTCGAGAAATAAATAACAAATAATAACTACTTAACCTTTTGTAATACAAATAAAAATCGTACCTTTGCAGCCGCTAATACGGGATATTAGCATAATTCAAATCATTAACATTAAAAAATTAACGTTTAAAAAATGGCAACTAAAATCAGATTGCAGAGAAACGGACGCAAGAGCTATGCGTTCTATTCAATTGTTATTGCAGATGCAAGAGCACCACGTGATGGTAGATTTACTGAAAAAATTGGTACTTACAACCCTAACACCAATCCTGCCACAGTAGATTTGAATTTTGATCGTGCATTATACTGGGTAATGGTAGGTGCTCAGCCTACTGACACAGTACGCAACATCTTGTCACGCGAAGGTGTTTACATGAAGAAACACTTACTGGGTGGCGTTGCTAAAGGTGCATTCGATGAAGCTACTGCTGAAGCTCGCTTCAACGCTTGGAAAGAAAACAAGCAGAATGGTCTGGCTGCTTTGAAGGCTAAAGAAGATGAAGCTAAGAAAGCTGAAGCAAAAGCACGTCTGGAAGCAGAAAAGAAAGTAAACGAAGAAATCGCTAAGAAAGTAGCTGAAAAGAAAGCTGCTGAAGCTGCTGCAAAAGCTGAAGCAGAAGCTGCTGCTAATGCAGAAGAAGCACCGGCTGCTGAAGAAGCTCCGGCTGAAGCTTAATTCGTTACTTCAAACGACATTGCAGAAAAAGGCTATCCTTTATGGGGTAGCCTTTTTTTATGCCCAAAAGCAGAGATTCAAAAGGTTAAAAAAATAAAATATTAAAATATATTAATTAAAGATAGTCATTTTATTTAATTAAAATAAAGGTTTATATATTTGAGAGAAATTTTAAAATAATTAAAATTTAACAACCTAATCTAATACAACTTTTGTTGTAAGAATATACACACTCAAAGCATAAATACGACATTTTAAAAGTAGAATTATGAAAACACATTTTTTTTTAATCTTCATCCGTGCGCGCTAACGAATATTTTCAAAGATTATTTACCATCTATGAAGAACGCCACATTCGCATCTAATCAATACGAAAAAAAGCAACCAATTTATTTTTTACACACGACAACAAAGTTTATTCATCAGTATTGATTTTAACTTTATGTAACAATAACTTCTTATTACTATGAAAGACAAACTATCTATTACCTGAGTTCGGGATAAGTTTAGAATAAGGCCAGTTGTTTTGAGTCCTCAATATAGTATCCTTGCAATGCATCCGGTTTGTTTTCAAAGAAACAATA
>NZ_DBMACV010000094.1:0-9591 GCF_057861905.1 Phocaeicola sp.
TGTTAATTTGTAATTAATTGTTTGTCAGACTTAAATATACAAAATAATTCGGTGATTACCAACTTTTAAAGATACTTTCTTATCCCGAACTCACGTATACTTCTATTCCGGTGAATGGAATGCCGGCCGACGGATATAGTACGGGAGATGCCATTCGGGCGATTGAGGAGGTTGCTGCACAGACGCTTCCTACCGGATACGGTTATGAGTTCAGTGGTATTACACGTGAAGAGGA
Source organism: Phocaeicola sp. (assembly GCF_057861905.1). Classification (NCBI taxonomy): domain Bacteria; kingdom Pseudomonadati; phylum Bacteroidota; class Bacteroidia; order Bacteroidales; family Bacteroidaceae; genus Phocaeicola; species Phocaeicola sp. The sequence continues at coordinate 236 of NZ_DBMACV010000094.1, forward strand.
TCAGAGTTCGAGTAATACGACTATTATTTTCATCATTTGTGTCTTGTTCGTTTACCTGATTCTGTGCGCTTTGTACGAGAGTCTGTTTATTCCGCTGGCAGTTATCCTGTCTGTCCCGTTCGGGTTGATGGGAAGTTTTCTTTTTGCCAAATGCTTCGGACTGGACAATAATATTTACATGCAGACAGGATTGATTATGCTGATTGGTTTGCTTTCTAAGACGGCTATTTTGTTGACGGAATATGCTTCTGCCCGTCGTAAGCAAGGAATGACTATCGCTCAGGCAGCTATCTCGGCAGCGGGCGTTCGCTTGCGTCCTATTCTGATGACTGCCTTGACCATGATTATCGGTTTGTTCCCGCTTATCGTGGCCTCGGGAGCCGGAGCCAACGGAAACCGTTCATTGGGAGTGGGTACCGTAGGAGGTATGTTGGTCGGAACATTGGCGTTGCTTTTCATCGTTCCGGTACTGTTCATGATTTTCCAGGTTGTCGAGGAGCGGGTAATGCCCCGGCACAATCGGGAAGAGGACGGTGAAGAAGTCGTCGCTCGGAACTAATGTTTTTAATGTAGCTATTAATATAAAGTGATATGCAGAAAAGAACCAATTATATATTGACTTTCGCCATTGCACTACTACTGTTGAGCAGTTGCGGTATTTACAATAAGTACCGGCGTCCGGAGGTGAAGACGGATTCGCTTTTCGGAGAAATGTCTGCGGAGATAGACACCACATCTTCGCTGGCAGATTTGGAATGGCATGAGTTGTTTACCGATACATTGTTGCAAAAGCTGATAACCCGGTCACTGGAGGCCAATACGGACTTGAATGTGGCGAGGTTGAAAGTAGAGGAGGCGCAGGCTTCGCTGACATCGGCACGGTTGGCTTATTTGCCTTCCGTACAGCTTGATCCGGAAGGCTCTTTAAGTAAGGTGAAGGGCGGACAAACCAGTAAGACGTATACTCTTGGAGGTTCGGCAAGCTGGGAAATCGATTTGTTTGGCAAACTGACCAATGCCAAGCGCAGTGAACAGGCAGCACTGGAGCAGAGTGTTGCTTACCGGCAGGCGGTACAGACTCAGCTGATTGCCACGGTAGCCGAAAGCTATTATACGTTGTTGATGCTGGATGAGCAGATTGCCATTACATCCGAAACGATAACAAACTGGAAAGAATATATTCACAGCTTGCGCGTACTGATGAAATCCGGTCAGGCAGACCGTGCGGCTGTCAGTCAGGCAGAAGCTTCCCGTTTGGGAGCAGAGGCCTCCTTGCTCGACTTGAAGCAGCAGATGGTGGAAATGGAGAATACACTTTGTTCGCTGCTGGCATGGTCTTCTCAGCATATAGAACGCAGTTCTCTCGATTGTCAGCGTTTTCCGCAGAAACTTTCGGTGGGCATACCGCTGGAGTTGCTGTCACGCCGTCCCGATGTCATGCAGGCAGAAGCCGAGTTGAAACAGGCTTTTTACGGAGTCAATCAGGCAAAGTCGAATTTCTATCCAAGTATCACCTTGAGCGGCTCAGCCGGTTGGACAAACAGTGCCGGAGCTGTTGTTTCCAATCCCGGTAACTGGTTGTTTCAGGCTATCGGTTCGCTTGTACAACCTATCTTCAACCGAGGTAAAAACATTGCTAATCTGAAAATATCGAAGGCACAGCGGGAAGAAGCTTTGCTGCAATTCCAGCAAACGCTTCTCGATGCGGGTGGAGAAGTAAATAATGCCTTGAATCAATGGCAGAACGCCCGGCAGAAGGTTGTACTTGATGAACAGCAGGTTGAACATCTGTCGGTTGCCGTTCACGATACCCGTTTGCTGATGGAACATGGTACGACCAATTACCTGGAAGTGCTGACGGCACAACAGTCGCTTCTGTCTTCTCGTCTGACAATCGTTGCCGATATAAATTCGGAAATACAAAGTGTTATCAGTCTTTATCATGCATTGGGAGGAGGTGTAAGCTACTAATAATTCTCACAAACATATTCATATTTTTTGTTCCACCCTGTTCGTGAAGAATCGGGTGGAATTTGTATATAAGTAGCACAGAAATCTGCCTTTTTATTGCTGCATAAAAGAGCGCTTTATTGAATAGAAACGAACCACGTTAAATTATGTTATTAAGTCCATGCAAGCATAACTGTTTGCATATTATGTTATAACTTTAAAAATATAAAACTTTTAACCTTAGTTGGAACATGGAAAAAACAGTAAGAAAGTCATGGTGGCATAATATTGTATTATTGGCTATGATGGGGCAAATCCTGATTGATAAATCTGTTCTCTTTTATCCTTATGGACTTTTTACACCTTATCTCATGGTTCTGGTTTATATATTGTTCTTTATTTACAGCCTTGATATTGTTATCGGTCAAATAAAGTCTTCCGGAACATGTATGAAGGATTTTTCGCAGGCATATCGTATCTGTCATCTTACGACACTCATTCTGTCCGCTTGCTACATTGTGGTATTTCTATTCTTTGGCATTAAGGACTTATTGAAAATAATATAATCGGCAATTCGCAGTCGGCAATGAGCTATGGAGTTGACTAATCTACCCATAGCATATCGCTCATGATACCGTCGGATATAAACACACCTTTTTCCGTAAGCTTCAACACATTGTTGCTAAGCTCCAATGTCCCTTGTGATAAATGAGGTTGAGCCATGCGGAGGCAATAGTTGTACAGTTTCTCGCCGAACTGCTCTTTCAGTGCGTCGAGCTGCATTCCCCACATAGTACGGATGGTTGTAATGACAAAATCGTTGTAGCGGGTATACAGATCGAGGTCTTCTACCTCAAAGTAAGTTTGCCCGTTATTTACCTGTTCGATGTATCTGTCCAGCGAAGCAACGTTCCATTGTCGGGAGATACCGTTGTACGAATGTGCCGAAGGTCCGCATCCCAGGTATTTCTTTCCAGTCCAGTAACTCGAATTATGCCGGGAATGCATTCCCGGCAGGCAGAAGTTGGAAATTTCGTAGTGCTGGTATCCGTTGTCTTTCAGCTTGTGGATGAGTTGAGTGAAGAGCGAAACACTCAAGTCTTCATCTGCTTCTTCTACCCGGTGTTGCTCGCGTAGTTTCCAGAGCACGGTACCTTCTTCATAAATCAGGTGATAGGCAGATATATGTTCCGGTTTCATGCTGACAGCTTGACGCAGGTCAGTTTCCCAGGTTTGCAGTGTTTCTCCCGGCAGTCCATACATCAGGTCGATGCTGATGTTGGTGAATCCGGCTTTCCGGCAGCGATTGAAAGCCTCCACAGCTTGCTGTGCCGTGTGCCGTCTGTGAAGCAGGCGCAGAATATCTTCCTGAAATGTCTGGATACCCATGCTCAGGCGGTTGAATGGGAAGGTGCGCAGCATGCCGACGTATTCGTCTGTCAGGTCATCGGGATTGGCTTCGATGGTAATCTCTGCTTCCGGGGAAATTTCGTACAAACGGTAGAGTGCCTGGAAAATCTGTTCAAAGTCTTTGGCTTCAAGTTGCGACGGAGTTCCGCCTCCCAGATAGATTGTTTCTATTTTTTCACCTTCCAGATAGCTCTTTCTCTGGTCCAGTTCCCGGCAGAGCGCATTGATATAAGCGGCTTTCTTTTCGTTTTGTGTCGTTGAGTAGAAGTCGCAGTAAATACAGCGACGTTTACAAAAAGGGATATGAAGATAAATTCCTGCCATGAGTTTCTGCTGTTATTTCGGGTGCAAAAATAATGAGAACCTGTAAATTTCAGCCGATGTGCAGCAAATAAAGTTGTAAGGTGAAGATGCCCTTCCTGTGTTTTATGCAAAAGTGACGAGCTGTATTCAACCTGCTACGAACGTGTCAGGAGCTCGTCACGTTCGTGTTGAGGTGTCAGCACATACGTGATGAGAACATGACACGTTCGTGTTGAGATAAGTTCGGGCTTTAGTTACTGCTTGTTCTGAATATCTCGTTGCGAATATCTTTTCGTTAGGGCTGGCAGTAGGGCAGAAATACTGCGGTTCTTGCCGTGGAGAGGTACCGCATTTGCGCAAGATACATGAAAAGTATAAAGACTTTGCCATTGTAAGCATTTCCGATGTGTCTGATTCTGGACAAAGAAGGACGGTTTTATAAAACTAACATGAGAGGTGCGTACCTGGATGTATTTTTGGAAGATTTGTATCAGGCAGATTGATGAAATTGCCTGATAGAATGTCCCTCGGTAACTAATTTTTAGTATGTGCCGAGGGACATTTTTTGTTAGTTCGCTGGAAACCGTTATCTTTGCATTCGCAAATAATAGGCAAATGGATAAACAGTTACGATATAATGACTTCGCCGGCTTCTTGGCTCAAAAGTTTCCGTTCAAGGTACAGAAACTGTCGGTCAATGCAGGTTTTACCTGTCCCAACCGCGACGGCTCAAAAGGTTACGGCGGATGTACGTATTGTAATAACCAGACGTTCAATCCTGAATATTGTCGTACGGAGAAAACGGTCAGCGTCCAGCTGGAGGAAGGAAAGCAGTTCTTTGCCCGCAAATATCCTCAAATGAAGTATCTCGCCTATTTTCAGGCGTATACCAATACATACGGAGAACTGGAACAGTTGAAGCGGATGTACGAAGAAGCATTAGCGGTAGAAGATGTTGTAGGATTGGTTATCGGTACTCGTCCGGACTGTATGCCCGATTCATTGCTGGACTATTTGGAGGAATTGAACCGGCAGACATTTTTATTGGTAGAATATGGTATAGAGAGTACTGATGATGAAACACTGGCAAGAATAAACAGAGGGCATACATTTGCCTGCACCCAGGATGCTGTTCGTCGTACTGCCGGAAGAGGTATCTTGACAGGAGGTCATGTGATACTGGGACTTCCCGGCGAAGACTCCGCAAAACTGATTCATCAGGCTGAAGCTTTGTCGGAACTGCCGCTGACAACATTGAAAATGCATCAGTTGCAACTGATAAAAGGTACGCGTATGGCACACGAATTTGCATTGCATCCCGAAGATTTTCATTTATATGCGGTCGATGAGTACATTGATCTGGTCATTGACTATATAGAATATCTTCGTGCGGACTTGGTTCTGGAACGGTTTGTGTCGCAGTCGCCTAAGGAATTGCTGATTGCGCCCGACTGGGGCTTGAAGAATCATGAGTTTACGGCTCGGCTGAAACGCCGGATGGAAGAGCGTGATGCATGGCAAGGAAAACATTGTAGTGAAATATATAGTATAACTAATTCGGATAACAAAAATGGAAATTAAAGGAAAAGTACATTATGTAGGTGTGAACGATCGTTCGAAAGCGTTGTTCGAAAACCTTTGGCCGTTACCTTATGGAGTGTCTTATAACTCATACTTGATTGCTGACGATGAAATGGTGGCATTGGTAGATACGGTTGATGTAGCCTTTTTCGAGGTGTATTTAAAGAAAATTCGTGCCGTTATCGGTGACCGTAAAATCAATTATTTGATTATTAATCATATGGAACCTGACCATTCTGGTTCTATCGCATTGATTAAACAATATTATCCTGACATCGTATTGGTAGGAAACAAGAAGACTTTCGATATGGTGGAAGGTTATTATGGTGTGGGAGGTGACCGTTACGTAGTAGGTGACGGCGATTTCCTGAAGCTGGGACACCACAACTTACGTTTCTATCTGGTACCGATGGTACACTGGCCTGAAACAATGGTTACTTTCGATGAAACAGAAGGTATCTTGTTCTCGGGTGATGCTTTTGGATGCTTTGGTGCATTGAATGGCGGTTGCATCGACAAGAATATCAATACTGATATTTACTGGAACGAGATGCGTCGTTACTATTCTAATATTGTAGGTAAATTTGGAAACCCTGTACAGAAGGCATTGCAGAAATGCGGTGGACTGCCTATCAAGATGATTTGTCCTACTCACGGACCGGTATGGGAGGAAAAGATTCCTCAGGTTATCGATATGTACGACAAGATGAGCCGTTACGAAGGTGAAGAAGGCGTTGTTATTGCTTATGGTACGATGTACGGCAATACAGAGGAGCTGGCCGAAACCATCGCTGAGGAGTTGAGCGCTCAGGGAATCAAGAATATTGTAATGCACAATGTTTCGAAGACTCATCATTCATTTATTCTGTCGGATATCTTTAAGTACAAGGGGCTGATTGTGGGATGTACTACTTACAACATGCACTTGTATCCTGAAATGGAGGCATTGCTGAGCAAGGTAGCTGCCCGCGAAATGAAGAACCGTGTGATGGGATATTTCGGCTCGTTTACATGGGCAAGTGCTGCTGTCAAGAAGTTGGGTGAATATACCGAAAAACTGAAATTCGAGGTTGTCGGCAATCCGGTGGAAATGAAGCAGAGCATGAAAGAAGATACTTACCGTCAGGCTAAGGAACTGGCCAAGGCTATGGCCGACCGCTTGAAAGCTGACCGTTGATGGTCTGGTAAGCGTTACGAATTTTATAGCGTAAAATATAAAGGAACCGTATCAAACTCTCTATTATTGAGTGGTGATGCGGTTTTTTTTATTGTGCAGTTGTTGGTCTGATTGGGTGGTGTGATTGTCGGCTTTCGACAAAAAATCTTGTGATGAATAATAGTGGCTAAAAAATGTCATTGTGTTCTAAAAAACATTATATTTGTGATTATGATACAGAAATTATACTCCAAAAATAATGATCCCGAAGTGCTGCAGCACATTGTGGACATTTTGAATGACGGTGGAATAATCATTTATCCCACCGATACCATGTATGCTATGGGGTGTCACGCATTAAAAGAGCGTCCTATCGAGCGGATTTGTAAGTTGAAAAACATCGATCCGCGTAAAAACAACCTTTCCATTATTTGTTATGATTTGAGCAACATCAGCGAATATGCCCGTGTAAGCAATGCTACCTTTAAGTTGATGAAGCGTAACTTGCCCGGACCGTTTACGTTTGTACTGAATGCCGACAGCCGGTTGCCTAAAATATTCCGAAACCGTAAGGAGGTAGGAATCCGTGTGCCGGATAATAATATAATCCGTGAAATATGTCATTTGCTCGATGCTCCTATCCTCACCACCACGCTGCCTTTACGTCCCGGCGAAGATATAGAGTATGTTACCGATCCGGAACTGATAGACGAAAAGTTTGGTGAGGAAGTCGATTTGGTAATAGACGGAGGAATAGGAGGCATTGAACCTTCTACCGTCATAAATTGTTGTGAAGATGTACCTGAAATTATCCGACAGGGTAAAGGTATACTGGAAGAATAAATAATTTATCATTAAAAACAAACAACTATGTTATTATCATCTTTACTGAATGCAACTTTACTTAGTGCTGGTTCTCAGCATATAGATGTAGAACAGTTGCTGTCGAAGTTACTTGACTGGGGCATAGAGGTAGGCAAGGACCTGCTGGGGGCAATTATCATTTACATTGTCGGACGCTTTATCATCAAGCAGGTCGGACGTTTGCTTTCTCGTATTCTGGAAAAGAGAAAACTGGAAATCAGTGTACAGACTTTCTTGAAGAGTCTGGTTAGCATACTGCTGAACTTGGTGCTGGCCTTTGCCATTGTGAGCAGGCTGGGTGTAGAAACTACCAGTTTTGCTGCTTTGCTTGCTTCTGCCGGTGTTGCCATCGGTATGGCTTTGTCGGGAAATCTTTCCAATTTTGCAGGTGGACTGATTATATTGGTGTTCAAACCTTTCAAGGTGGGCGATTATATTGAAGGACCGAATGCAAACGGAACAGTCCGCGAAATTCAGATTTTCCATACAATTCTGACTACGGTAGACAATAAGGTGATTTATGTTCCGAATGGAGCTTTGAGCAGCAATGCCATCACTAATTACAGCAAGCAGGAAACTCGTCGTGCTGAATGGGTGTTCGGTGTAGAATATGGAGAAGATTTTGAAAAGGTAAAAGCGGTGTTGCAGCGTATTATTGACGCAGACGAACGTATATTGAAAGATCCGGCTCCGATGATTGCTCTGGGGGCTCTTTCGGCAAGTAGTGTAGACATTAAGGTTCGTGTATGGACTAAGTCGGCCGATTACTGGAATGTTTATTTCGACATGAACCAGGTAGTGTATGATACATTCAATAAAGAAGGTATCGGGTTCCCGTTCCCGCAGCTCACTGTTCATCAGGCAAAAGACTGATTTAAATTGAAAATCTAAATAAAAAGCATTTTCCGTTCTCTGTATAGAGGGGTGGAAAATGCTTTTTTTGTTTGGAAGTTATTTGCAATATCGTTGTATCAGTTGTCGTACTTCATCTTTCTCCGAAGGAAAATCCATCGTATCGATGATAATCTGCTGGTTGTGACAGTCGTATATATGAGGAGCCATGACTTGCAGGAACTTCATTCGTTCGCTGTCGAAGTCACATATCGAAAGTAGCTTGACACATTGCTTGCAGGTAATGTTTCGGCTGTTCAATCCTGTTTCCAGAGTTTTCAACTGCTCGGACGATGGAAAAGCGTTCTTAACTCTGTCGTATAATGTATTGATTTCGGCATCAGTATATAGGCGACTGCTGCAATGCTTGGTATTCAATATGTTTCGTGCCTTTTCTTCTCCCGAAATGAAAGTCATGGAATTGATAATGCGGTCTGCATTCTGCCGGTCAATGATCGTCGGTTCCAGAATGACCAATGCTTCCAGTCTTTCATCGTCGGAATTGAATATTTTCATCAGTTGTACAATTTCATCACACGTAAAGTCGGACTGGCGAGCAGCGTTTCTGAGTACGTCCAGACGTCCGTCCTTGAAGGGTTTCTCCTTTACTCTTTGGCATAATTCGCGAAACCATACCTGATCGTCTGTCGAGGCGGGAAGAGAGGAGTTGCTTCCGGCAGGAGCAGGCGGGCAAATAGCTATAGGTGGGTAGGCAGGAGAGGGATAGTTTCCGTCATACGAATCGAATGAAATGACCTTGTCGTTCCGAAAATCGAGCAGGATAACTGTTTGTGCTCCACTGAAGTGTGTCTTATGAAATTCCCATTGTTCTATTCCATTGTTGGAACGTCTGAATTCAGGATTTCCTAATATAGCTACGACTTCACGTTTCGTCATCCCTTCGTGCAGGTTTTCCATCAGTTGGGCACGTTGTCCGGCAGTATCGTAAAGTCCACAACTGGTCATTGCTACCAGTAAGGTTGCCATAGTGATTGCTTTCATTAAGTTCTTCATATTCTTCATTCTTTTTGGTTGATGTTGCAAAAATAGATAATAAAATAAGGGCAGACGAATAGAAAATCCTATAAATATGCAGGTAAATGAAGGTGTGTCAAAAAGCACACCTTCTTTTTTAGCACAAAGCCCCGACTTTCACAAGCTGGGGCTTTGTTATTACCTAAAGATTTTGTATCTTTAAGCA
>NZ_DBMACV010000095.1:0-9406 GCF_057861905.1 Phocaeicola sp.
CTTTGGGGGTACTGCCAGACCCTATTTTTGAACAGAGATTTCCGATTGTCGTCCACACCCAATTATCAGGAATTTCAAATGGGATGTTCTCATAATGGGGCATATGTAATGTAAATTTTGTTCATAATAGAAGTATGGTGTACTATAAGTATTACTAAATATTATGGAACTAGAAAAAATAAATCATCCTTACCTGACTGCTATAAAGCGTACAAGTCTTTTTGTACCTACCCGTTATTTACTTCAACACAATTTATTGAAGGGACGTATTTTAGATTTCGGTTGTGGTTATGGGTTCGATACGGATGAATTGAAACGTCAAGGGTATAATATTACGGGATATGACTATTATTATCGGCCTGAATACCCAGTTGGAAAGTTTGATATTATTTTGTGTAATTATGTCTTGAATGTATTAGAACCCTATGCACAGGCAGAGGTAATGATGAATGTAACAAATCTTCTTTCTCCTGAGGGAACGGCCTTTTTTGCTGTACGTCGTGATTTGACCGAAGAAGGATTCAGATTACATGCCATCTATCGTCAGTATACGTATCAATGTAATGTGCGTTTGCCATTTCAGAGTTTGGAACGTAATACCAGCTATGAACTTTATGAGTATCATCATTTTAATAAGTTGCCTCGGAAAGAAGGAGAAACCTGTCCTTTCTGCCGCTTATCTCGTAGGGTAGAAATTATCTGTGAGACGGCTACTTGTGTAGCGTTCTATGACGGTTATCCAGTATCACCTGGTCATGCGTTGATTATTCCTAAACGTCATGTAGCTTCTTATTTTGATTTAACTAATCATGAACGGGAGGCAATGAACGTAATGCTTCAATATGTGAAACAAAAAGTGGATGAGCGTTATCATCCGGATGGATATAATATCGGCATCAATGTGAATGAGGCAGCGGGGCAATCGGTCTTTCACGTACACATGCATCTGATTCCTCGTTATAAAGGAGATGTCCCTAATCCGAAAGGTGGGGTAAGAGGGGTGATTCCGTCAAAACAGAGTTACAATGATAAGGAAAGCATCTCTTCGCCTGTGCAGCTGGAGAGGAAGAAGGCTTATACTCTTGACGAAAAGAGGAAGGAGCATGGAAACGCTTATATTTCTTGGGAAGAAGAAGCTGATAATATACTTTGTCAGTTGTATGATGAAGGGAATAGTGTGAAAGTATTAGCCGAAATGTTTGAGCGCACAGAAGGAGCTATTCGCAGTCGTTTGAAAAAATTAGGCAAGATAAAATAATTATTCATAGAGTAAGTCAATGGTAAATATATTAATCAAATATAATATGCCAACAACTTATATCTATATATCTTAGAAATGAAAAGATTTCAATTGTCGGATGTAAAAATGTCTGCCATGATTCTCCAATTGCTTATGTTACGTGATTAAAGATAAACATTAAGTTTTCTTTGGAAAAGCATAACTGGCACCTAGTAAATAATGTTTGTCGGCCTGTCGGTTTCTAAAGATATTTTTCCTTTCGTAATAAGAATGTTTCCTTTGTTCCCAACCATTAAGGACAAAGGAGACATCAGGTGAATACTTATTTTGCAGGATTGCCGTCTGCTGTCAACGGACTGACAGCATAAATGCTGAAGTCACGGATAATGGGAGCTGCCGTACATTCTTCTACAATTAGACGGAATGACTTGGCTTCGACAGCAGGAAAGGCTTCGATGCGTTTGTGTCCTACGGAAGTAATGGAATACTACACCTATTTCGGCTTCGTGCCATTTTATCTGGTGGGGAGCAGGTATAGGTGTTGAATGGATGCTTCGTCTGCCGGATATCGTGTGGTCAAAAATGTTGGTCGATCCAGCGAAGAATGTTTTGTCTGGCTGTTTCCGGCTGAATAGCCTCTTCAATACTCATGCCTTCGGGGGTAATGCTGTCTACTCTTGCAAATCCGGCATTGAGAAGTTCTTGTCTGTCGCTTGCCTGTCCGGCGGTTAGCCATACCGGAACCTGATGCTTTCGTGCCCGTTGCAGAATGCGTTCGGGAAGTTTGCCCATAAGTGTCTGGCGGTCGGCGTGCCCTTCGCCGGTAATGACAAGGTCGGCATGTTTCAACAGTTCATCGAATTTTATGAGATCGAGCAGTAAGTCGGCTCCCGATTGTGCCGTAGCATTGAAATATTGCATGAAAGCGTAGCCTAAACCTCCGGCGGCTCCGGCACCGGGTTGCGTGGAAGTATCTTTTCCCATTAGGCGGGCAGAACTGTCGGCAAACTGTCGGGCGCGGCGGTCCAGTTCGTTTACCATCTGGGGAGTGGCTCCTTTTTGGGGAGCAAAGGTAAAGGCTGCTCCTTCTTTTCCATAAAGTGGATTGCGTACGTCGCTGGCTAAGGTAAACTGGCATCCGGCTGTTTGGCTGGTCAGTACATCGTTTATTGTTCCGTTAGGGGCGAGGATGTCGGTAAGTGCCTGAAGCATTCCTTTTCCGGCATCGCTGGTTCCGCTTCCTCCCAGTCCGATGATGAACTTTCTACAACCTTGTTGTATGGCGTGGGCTACGAGTTCGCCTACACCGTAGGTCGTGGCTATCAGTGGATTGCGTTCTTCGGCTTTCATCAATGTCAGTCCGCATGCCTTGGCTGTTTCGATAACGGCTGTTCCGTCGGGAGCAATACCATAGCTGGCAAGGATGGGACGCATCAGCGGATCGTGTACTTTGGTTTGGATGATTTGTCCGTGCAAGGCAGAGATAAAGGCTTCGAGCATGCCTTCACCACCGTCGGACATGGGGAGTGAATGGACTGTCACACCGCGGAAAGTCAGAACTTGTGCAAGGACTGCTTCTACTTCTTTTGATGTGAGGCAGCCTTTGAATGAATCGATGGCCAGAATGATTTGCATGGAACTATATTGTTAATAGTTTTTCTATTAGTGGAACGTAATATTGGTGTACCTCATCGGCTGTTGGAGTATGCCCGCCCGGGAAGTGCCAGGAGTGGGGATAGTATTTCAGAAAGAGTGGTTCGTAGTGGGCCAGATGGTCGTTCTCTCCAAAGATACCCCAGATGTGTTCGCGGTTCGCGGGCTGGTAGTGGTCCCATTGATGGAGCTGTACTTCGGCAAATTCATCAATCAGGGGCTGGTCGATGACGAAATGCTGGTTGCCGTTGGCACGAGGTGACTTGTATTCATGGGGCCCGATGCGTTCGGTCAGGAATTTGGTCATTTCGAAATATGGGTTTCCAAGCAGGGCGGGGAGTCCGTTTTCGGAAGCTATAATCTGGGCAAGAAAGGAACCGTTACTGTTTCCGACGAGTACATCGGGGGCTTCTTGTTGGCATAGTTGACGCAGGAATGAAAGTGCTTCTCGGGGATGCAAAGGCAAATCGGGAGTCAGAACTTGCGCTTTATTGCTGAGGCTTTCTTGCAATGCCTGGGCAGGTGTGCACGCACCGGAAGCGAAGAAGCCATGAAGGAAGATAACTTTTCGTTTCATTTTCAACAACCGCTTCCGTCGATGTTACAAGTTGCTCCTTCGCAGGCCGGGCGTGAATGTAGTCCGGCATCTTCGGGAGTTAATGTCACAGTACCGTCTTCCAGTACAAAACAGGGGATGCCGGCGGCTCCGCTTTTCTTTGCTTCGTCGAAAACGGGATGATGGTCGCGGAGTTTCAGGAATTCCTTGAGGTTTCTCACATGCTGGCCAATGTCGATAACTTCGTAGTTGCTGTCGCCTTTTATCTGTTCTTCTACGTAAGTGCAGTCGGGGCACGTGTGCATGCCGTATATCTTTATCATGATATTATATGGTTTAAAAAGTGATTTGTTACGCTGGCAAAGTTATATAAAAATCGGTTGTATGTATGAATGATTAATATTTTCTGTAAATTTGGTTGTTCCGAATAAGATTGTTTTTGATAAAACGTTGGTTGAATGAAAAAGACTGTAGCACTTATTGATAAATTTATTAGTCTGGCTAATGGTGAGGCTTTACCGGCAAGTAGTTTGAAAGGCGACTGGGTTGAGCAGATGCTGGAAGATGGAGTTCTGATGGTTACTTCGCATGGCAGCCGGAAAACTTTACGTGCGATTGACGGACGTAGCTTTTGTGAGTACTTGTCGAATAAATGTAATATTCGGGATTTGGAGGAGTGTCGTCGGCTTTTGCTGTCGGATAATGTGAAAAGGGCTGTTCAGGTTGCTGTAACTGGTGATTCGAAATATAGGGAGAAACGTACTTTTTACGGTTTTCTGGTGAATAGTTATCAGCCTATACCAGCAACGGTAAACGGGTACCCCAAGACTATTTTGCCGTTGGAGGGGACTTTTGATTTTATCTACGATTATTGGAAATTTGCGATTCCGGAAGATGTGGTAGTAATAGGTATTGAGAATCCCGAAAACTTCAGGTATGTATCGGCCCAGAAAAAGCTTTTCGGTTCGGTTGTACCCGACGGGGGGAAGCAGCTTTTTGTGTCCCGCTATCCGCAGGAACAGAGTAAGGATTTGATTTGTTGGCTGCAAAGCATTCCTAACCGGTATATTCATTTTGGCGATTTCGATTTGGCAGGCGTTCATATTTACCTTACATCGTTCTACAAATATTTAGGTGAGAGAGCTTCTTTCCTGATTCCGGCGGACTATGAATATCGGATAGCACATGGAAGCAGGGAAAGGTATAATCATCAACTTGAGAAATATGGGAAAATGCAGGTAACTGATCCACGCTTGGAAGAGCTGGTGGCTTGTATTCATCAGTATCATCGGGGGTATGATCAGGAGGGGTATATCGAAAGGATTTGAAGGTGATGGGAATAGATTGATTCCGGATGGTATTATACGATTATCGGTAGAAGCGCGAACGGATGTACATCTGTGTGGACGTATTTTGCATTTTTACAAGGGCAATATAACTGCAGGTAAGGTAGAACTACTATATTTGTATAGTATAAATTTGTATCATGATACCTCCTGCTATAGAACAATCAACGAAGGAAGAGCGTCGGGCGTATGTGCTCGATGAGTGGAAATGCCTGCATAACTGTGAGCTGTGCGGTAAGTGTCACGTACTGAAAGGACAGGACGTGGAGGTTCTTTATGCGGATTACATAGAGGGATTGCGGAGCTATATGGATGTGACGATTGACATCCGGAACCGGAGTTATTGAGTTGATAAAGCTTGTCGGTTGCCGATGTTTCGTTAATTCCGAGATTCCGGAAAACAGACTTTTGCCGCGTTCTTCAAACGGATAATCGGAAATCTTTTCGGAATCTCGGGTAAAATAGCGGGAAGGATACTTTACAAGAAGTTTTTTCAGAACTGGAAATGGATGGGCTTGGCAAAATCGGCTTTCTTCTCCAGTCCTTTTACGTTGCCTAAATTGGTCATCCAGCCGTCGATGTGCTTCAGGTAAAATACTTTGAACACGGGATTGGTGCGCATGTCTTTGTAAAGTTCGTGCACGATGGCACTCTTCTCGATAATGGCGTCGCGGATATCCTGACGTTCTTCGAAGACTGCTTCTGCCGAGAAACGAATCCAGGGCGTTTGTATTTCGTCCTTTTCCAGCTTGCATCCGCAAAGTTCGAGAGCGGGATTTGCCTGAAGCTCGGCATACACTTCTTTCTTTGCATTGGTACAAAACCAGAGCTTATCGTCTTCCAGTATCATGTATTGCATGGGGCGTACCTTGGGCTTGCTGTCGAGTCCGATGGTAGCCATAAACTGAATACCGATGCGATCCAGGTAGCCGGCTACATCGCGCAGGGTAATTTCTTCGTTCATTATCGTTTCGTCTTTACTTGTGGGTTATTGCAAAAAAGGATCGATGGTTGACAACAGTTCAGCTTTCGGCATTGCACCGCTTGCTCTCCAAAGTACTTCTCCTCTGCGGAACAGCATGAGGGTGGGGACGGACTGAATCTGGTATTGTTGGGATAGTACTGCATGCGTATCTACATCAATCTTGATAATACGGATACGGTCGCCCAGTATCTCTTTTACTTGTTGCAGGACGGGGTGCATCATTTTGCAGGGTTGGCACCAGGTCGCAAAGAAATCGACCAGCACGAGCTGATCGCCGGCAATTACGTCATAAAATGTTTCCATAGTTAATTTGTATTTTTGTTTATTATTGGTTGAGAAGTAAGCACGTTTCCGATCTTTTCGGTCTTGCTTGCCTTCGTAATATTGTTTTAGCAATGAAGTCCCATTTCGTAGGCTTCATTTAGTTTGGGGTTTCCGGTGATGGTACGTGGAGCAGTTACTCCGCCACAGAAAAGTGTACCCGCCAGACGGCTCTTCGGGAAACAATCAATCCAGCCTGTGAGGCCAGCTTCTGCTCGTTTGGGAACTTCCGGTTCTTCTTCGGCGGCAGTAGTTAGCATGTAGACGTCACGGAACTGATAATCCATGGTATACAACGCATTCATACGGTCGATGAGCACTTTCATCTGTCCGCTCATCTCGAAATAGTAGATTGGAGTAGCCCATACGATGACATCCGCATGCAGCACTTTCTGCATGATGCTGTCGACGTCATCCTGAATAACACATTTGCCCAGTTTCTGGCAGGCTAAGCATCCACGACAAAAGTGTATATCTTTACCGATAAGTGAGATCTTTTCTACTTCGTGACCTGCCTGGAGAGCACCATTTATAAATTGATCAGCGAGCATGTCGCTGTTTGAGCCAGTGCGTAGACTGGTTGAAATAACAATCACTTTTTTCATGTTACTTTGTCTTTATTAGCTTTTGTAGACCAGCTCAAAGTTATAGGTTTCTTTCCAGTTTTCCGCATGTATTGTCTGAAAAAAATAGGTGTCCGGAATGTCTGAATGCAGGTCTTTCAGATTCTATTTTGTTTCTTGTCCGACTGTTTCCTGAAAATTTGTGCTGCGATGCTGCCCGAAAAGTTGTGCCATACGGAAAACATGGCTCCGGGAACGGCCGCCATAGGGAACATGGCAAAATGGGTAGTAGCCAGCGAAGTGGCCAGTCCGGAGTTCTGCATGCCTACTTCGATGGCAATGGCCGACCGTTTGGACGGCTCGCTTCCGGTAAGGGCAGTAAGTCCATAGCCTAAGGCCAGTCCGAGTACGTTATGCAGGATGACCGCTACGGCTACTATCAGGCTGCATGTAAGAATACTGGTAGAGTTGTGGGCAACGATGATGCCGATGATGAATGCGATGGATAGTGTGGAAATCATTGGTAACAGCGGTACGATTCGTCGGGTGGTTTGTCCAAAATAATGGTTCGCGGCAAATCCCAGTACGATGGGAACGATTACCACTTGTACGATACTTAAAAACATGCCGGCAATGTCTACGTCGACCGATTCGCCGGCCAGCAGCCATACGAGGGCAGGCGTGACGACGGGAGCCAGCAGGGTGGAAACGCCGGTCATTGCTACGCTCAGAGGAACATCGCCTTTGGCCAGGTAACAGATGACATTGCTTGCCGTACCTCCCGGACAGCATCCCACAAGGATTACTCCGAGAGCAAGTTCTTCGGGCAGGGCCAGCAGCTTGCTGAGCAGCCACGCCAGGGAAGGCATAATGAGAAACTGTGCCAGTTCGCCGATGAGGATGTCTTTAGGATGTTGCAGAACGGGCTTGAAGTCGGACGGGCGAAGTGTCAGTCCCATGCCGAACATTACCACGCCAAGCATCGGCGTGATGGCTGAAGTTCCTATCCAGGCAAACGAGGAAGGGAGAAAGAGTGCCACGACAGTCACCAGTACCACGATAAGAGTGATGTGTGCTGCAATCCATGCAGATAAGGTGAAGATTTTATTTTTCATTGCTCTCTATTCTAATTTTTTGTCTTTCCAGTTTTTGTAATCTTCGGTGAAACGTTTTTTCTTCAGGAACAGACGAAGGGGGACGACGAATCATCTGGATTTTCTCTGCAAATGTACGAAAACCCCGGATAACCGCAAGTCGAAAATGGGTTTCGATAAGGAGGATTAGTTACGGTAAGAAATTTATGATGTTGAATTGCTCCTTAGTGTGAATGATAAGTAGTTTATATGATTCGGATTTATTCAAAGTCGGTTTTCTTTTCACAATATAAATTCTTTGTAAAAATAATCTGCTATACGATAAATCTCTGTAATTTTGTCCCTTGGTAAATAGTGATTGTCCTTGCTCTTGAACTTTCTATAACATTGAAGTCTGGAAGGGAAAAGTTAGTTTCGTTTTGATGAATTATCTAAATAAAAATCATATGAATAAAATTTATTTTAACAAAGAGAAAAACATCCGTTTATGGTATATAGTTACTCTTTTACTATGTGTGCTGTTTTCGGGATGTGACAAGATGGAGGCACAGGAGTATATTCCTCAGGCACCTGACTATTCTGATTCAACTTTCTGGTATACAGAGGAAAATGATAAGACGGGAAAAAATGCCGACGTGTTTTATATTGTATCTACTTGGGAAAAAGATTGGAAGGACGAGAATGGAACAATAGTTCATTATGCGGATGTTTATAAAAAGAAACACCGTGATGATATGACAAAAGAGATTTCGGCTATAGCTGCTTATATGGGTAAGGATAATAATTTTTATTCTCCTTTTTATCGGCATATAACAATTCAAGTGTGGGCTACGAGCGATGAAGACATTATCAACAAACGTTTTGCTATTGCTTTTGAAGATATCCGTAACGCATTCGAAACCTTTTTGAAGAACCGTCCGAAGAACCGTCCGTTTGTACTGGCTGGATTCAGTCAGGGTGGCAAGGCGGTTGTCGAACTGTTGAAGATAATGCCTAAGGACGTATACCAACAGATGGTGGCTGCTTATGTACTGGGTTACAAGGTTACACCTGACGATACGTTGGCTTCTACCAATATTAAGGCTGCCCAGGGCCCCGACGACATTGGTGTAACGATATGTTATAATTCTGTCAGCGATGTGAAGTATATTCAGCCTGTGGTAGCTGCTCCATGTGCCTTCTGTATCAACCCAGTGAACTGGCGTACGGATGATGTACCGGCTACCTTGCACGACACGATTACGGTGAGTGTAGCACAAAAGGAAAAGGTGCTGGTGGTGAAAGGATACAGTGGTAGTGAATATTCTCCGATTATGGGCTTCCTTAATGTAGGTGATTTTCATAGCGCTGAGCCGTGGCTGTATAAGGAATGTCTTGAAGAGAATATCAAGAATCGTATCGAGATTTTCAAGAAAACACGGTTTTAAGAAAAACAAGGTGATGAGCCAGCGGCTTTCGGGAGCTGTTGGCTCATCATATTATGATGAGGTGTTATAAGATAGTAGTTTGCAAACAGCAGTGGAATCGTTAGATGTCGATAGTAATACCAGTAAGCATCCAATTTTGACGTATTGCCTCAAAGAATAAAAAATATGACCTTCGCTGCTGTAACAAAAAATATTAAAAGTATGTACAGCAGCAGTGATTT
>NZ_DBMACV010000096.1:0-9305 GCF_057861905.1 Phocaeicola sp.
ATTGTGATTTTTCTGTAGATAACATGGCTTTAGCTGTAGATATGAGTCGTTCTAATTTTTTCAGAAAATTGAAAAGTATAACAGGACAATCTCCTATTGACTTCTTAAAACAAATGAAAATGAAGCGAGCTGTACAATTAATAGAAAGTAAAGAGTACAATATTTCAGAAATAGCTTATATGACAGGATTCAATGATGCGCATTATTTTAGCAAATGTTTTAAACAAGCTTATGGAATATCTCCTACCGAATACAAAAATAGCATTGATAAGTAATATTTATTATAACCTCATTTATATAAGGAAATGCAACTTGCAATGATCAAGTTGATATTTCCTTATAGCAGGGATATTCAAAAAATAAAATGGCATATGAAGTGATTATGGTCTGTCATCCTCATATGCCATTTTTTATTGCTATTTTACTGTGTTTTCTTAAAAATTCTATCCGGCAGGACATGACGCTCCGGAAGAAGCCTGGTGACCTCCTCTGATTCTGTCAGTAAAATCATATCATGCCGCTTTAACCGTCCTGTTCCTGATCTTGTCAATCATCAGTACGTGATAGTATCGGTCAAACGGTACCATCGTAGCGCACGAATCGGTACCAAGAAAATCATAAACAATTCAGTTCTGTAGCCTAATACAAACTTCATATCTTAGAGGCATAAGAAATCAAACGTCCTCAAGATATGGCAAACAGAACACTGAATATGGTGAAATTAAAAAGAGCATTTCAAATGCTGTCGGTTTCCACTCCCCAACGTGAGATATGCGCCCAACTACATATAGGTCGGGGAGTTCTGAACCGCTACAAGAAACTGGCCGATGAAGCCAAAGTTGATTACAGACGGTAGGCGGAATGAGTGAGGAGCAGATCCACAACCTGCTTCAGTCTCCTCCCGTCTCTCAACCGTCAGATCAGAAAACTGAACTGGATGAATTGTTGCCGGATTATGTCGAGGATCTTGCCAGACACCGTCATCTGACTGTCCAGCTGTTACATGAGGAGTACCTCAAGACACATCCCGACGGCTATGGGTATACCCAATTCAAGAAACACATCCGTGATTACCAGTATGCGCACAACCTTTCTTATCACAATACCTATATGCCTGGAGGAGAAATGCAGATAGACTTTGCCGGTGATAAGCTTTATATCACCGACCGTAGGACGCATACACATGCTTCCGTAGTGGTCTTGTGCTGTGTTCTTCCCTTTAGCGGACTGGCTTATGCCAAGGCCATGTATCATGCAAGCATGGAATTCTTCTTCAGCGGTCTGTCGGATGCCGTTACCTATTTTGGAGGGAGTCCGGAAGTCTGCAAGAGTGACAATATGGTCCAGTGGGTGAAAAAGTCGGACCGCTACGAGCCTACTTTCAATGATGCAGCCATTGAATGGTCCAGTTATTACGAGACTTCGCTGGAAGCCTGCCGCGTACGAAAGCCACGTGACAAGGGAGTTGTAGAAGGTATTGTGAACAAGTTCTATCAGTATATTTATGCGGCTATCCGGGATGAAGAGTTCCATACGCTGGATGAACTCAACAACCGTATTTTCGAACTTACTGACCAGTTTAATGACCGGCCTTCACGTACTACCGGAAAAAGCCGCAGGATGGTTTTTGAAGATCAGGAGCGGGACAGTCTGCGGCAACTTCCTGATGTACCCTTCCGCTTTCGCTACCGTAAGGAGGTCAAGCTCACAGGCGATTATCATGTAACTGTCGGCCGACTGGAAGAACGCCATCTTTACAGCGTGCCTTACACCTATGTCGGTCAAAAGGTAACCGTCCTTTGGGATACGGAAACGGTTGAAATCTATCAGAACAACACAAGAATAGCCTTACACCGCAGATGCTTGAGCGGAGGACGTACCACGGAAAAAGCACACATGCCGGAGAATCACCTGGAATATCTTCACAGTAAGGGACGGAATGCCGCTTTTTACCTGGAAGAGGCTGAATCCATCGGAGTCTATACCCGGAAAGCTGTGGAGAAAGTCCTGGCATCTCCCAAATATGTAAGCCATGCCTACCGTTCATGTGAGGGCATATTGGCCCTACGCCGTAAATATGGCAAGGACAGGCTGGAGAACGCCTGCAGGCATGTGTCTGAAAGCGGAACTGTTACTTATAATATGCTCAGGAATATCCTTCAGGGCAATCTTGACAAAACTGAAATCCAATCTGCCGTAACCTTCACGCCCGAGAATGAATATGTACGTGGCGCAAAGGCTTTTGCAAACATTTAAAATCCTGTTGATTATGAATACACAAGAAACCATCGTACAACTCAAGGAATTGAAACTGAAGGGTATGGCTGACACACTTGAATCCCTGATGAATCTTCCGGTACAAACCCGTCCGTCATTTGATTTTGCCATAGCCAAGATGGTAGAGGCGGAAATCCTGGAAAGAAAAGAACGTAAGACAGAAATGTTCCTCAGAACCAGCAAACTCCGCTATCATGCAATGATTGAAGATGTAGCCTGTGGGGTAGAACGAAACTTCACGGCTGAACAACTAGCCGTACTTGCTGACTGTTCCTTTATACGCCGACATGAGAATCTGTTGATACAAGGCAAGTGCGAATGCGGAAAGACCTTCCTGGCCTGCGCCCTCGGCAGACAAGCCTGCACCATGGGCTTCCGGACGGTCTATCTGAACATGAACAGGCTGGTAGAGAAAATTACTCTGTCCAGGCTTGATGGTACATTCCTTAAAATGATTACTTCATTAGAGAAGAATGACCTGATCATATTGGACGACTTCGGCTTGCAACCGATGGATACCAATACCAGACTGGCCTTGCTACAAATCCTGGAAGAAAGATACGAGCGAAAATCCATGATTATAGCATCGCAACTGCCCATCTCCAAATGGTATGATTATATCGGAGATCCGACTCTGGCAGATGCAATTATGGACCGTCTCGTGGCTAACTCAAACAAAATTGAGTTAAAAGGAGAATCCATGAGGCAGAGAAAGAAAAAATAATATACTTTTACAGGACTGAATATGGTACCGTTTGCAGCGTCATGACGGTACCGATTCGAGCGATACGATGGTACCGATTACAGTGCTACGCATGGTACCGATTCAGCGCTATCGTCAAGTACGGCATTTGCCGTATGTATTCCGAAGAAGATCCACAGGATTTCCGTCTTCCTGTTCCGTGCCTTCATCCTCGAGAGCGAGTAATGCTGCTTCTGTGTGCCGAAGCTTCCTTCAAGCCGGGTGGCCCTTTCCCTTGAAAGTTCACTTCTGAAAACCTTCCTCAAGGATTCATCCCTGGCTGCCCTTCCCTTGCGTACGAAGGACGTGGAGATTCCGTATTTCGTGCAGAATTTCCTGTTGGCATTATTGGCATGGAATCGGCAGCCACACACCTTACCCTCACGTTCATGAGTTTCTGTTGCATGCGGATGCAGTCCTTCAGGCGTATGCCCTCGTTGAAAGCCTTGAATGAGAGGTGTTCGATGAACGATATGCCGTCTATCTGTATGTTGTTGACTTTTGCACCGAACTCGACGGATTTCGTTTCCTTGCCTCTGACGATGGGACGTACATAATGACGGTCAATGCTGACGATGCGGTCACTGACCTTCCGGCCCTCAAACATTTCCTTCTCCTGTACAAGAACCTTTCTGATGATGGAAAGCCGCTTCCGGTAATCCTGAGTATATCGGAGTGAGGGTCCATACTCCCTGTGAATTTCATCCCTCTGCATGAGAAGCTTTTCAAGGAGTCTGATCATACGGCGCTTGAGCATCCTTGTCCGTGAAGCCTTTCTCTTTCTTTTCTTGCAGTAGGACAGATAGGACTCCGCCACATCCTTGTATTTGTTACGAGGACGCCTTATGCCAAGCTCCCCGCAATGCCTGCAGATATGCCTGTAGAGCCATTCCAGGCTTTCCCAAAGGAGTTTCATGTCTGTAGGGAAGCGCATATGGCTTTCATAGCATGTGGCATCAGTCATGCACACGTGAAGGTTCTCAAGATAAGGTTTCCAGTGTGAGGCCAGCACTTCCTGGAGGGATTCAATGTCAAGACGGGATGCCATCTCGTTACGGATGGCACTGACTATCTTGTAGTTGGTTATGGGAAAGGACGGATCTATCATGATTCCGCAGAACATCTGGTAGTGTATGTTGCCGTTCAGATGTTCCACCAACTGTCTGTCGGAGAATCCGGTGTAGGCTTTCAGGACCATGAGGGCAACCTTTGCCGAAGGGCTGAAGAGGTTCCTGCGCCCCAGACGCTGTTCCGACAGGCCTGCAACTTTTGCCATACGCCCAAACGGAAATACCGAGTGAAGCCTGCCAAGCTCACTCTCATTAAAACTCTTGCGATATTTTTCCAGAATATCAAATTCTGTAAAGCCCAAAGTTGGGTGAATTTCTGAAATATTTTGTACTTTTGCCATATCTTGGTTTGGGAATTTCCCCCATTTTGGCTGCCAAACCTTATTTGCGGGGGAATACCTAAAGATACAAAAAAGCCAGCTAATTCGCAACACTTTGTGTATGAATTAGTTGGATAATTTTATTCTATTTACTGAATGTTCCTATAGCAGATTATTTTTCAGTTTCTACAGTATGATAAGAACTCCATTCTTTTAAATCTGGAAAAACAATATCAATCTTTATACGGTCAGCTTCATTGTGAGTCAAAACTCGTGCCCAAGATACACGTCTGGAAATATCAGCTCCTGCACCCTTGTTATTATATTCAAAATAACGAGCAGTCTGTTCATTCTTAGGATTTCCCCAATTATGCCAACCTTCAGGACAAATATGTTTTCCCATATAACAGTTCATAAATAAAACATAAGCAGCTTCACGCCATGGACGCCCTAAATAAACTTTTAAATTATCGTCTCCTGTCAATTTACATCTATTAAAAATATATCCAAATGGATGTGAAGCTGGAGTAGAGGCTGCTGTAATATAAGAATCAGCTTTACTGTGTATAATGCAATTTTCAAACCAACAAGTAGCAGGACCAAAAATAAAATCAGTAGTTCCTTCTATATAAGTATTACAAAAATAAAAACGTCCATACTTATTTCCCGTAAATACCGTATCCTGATTACCCAACAAACGACAATTTATGATAATCGACTCTGTTCCTTCTAAATGTAAGGCTACCGCTTGTCCCTGAGTTCTCAATTGTCAGATTTTCTAAACGAACACCATCACCATGCACTAAGACTGTATATGAACTGAATGTTCCCATATTATTTTTATTGGCATTGTCGTCATAAGATATTATGGTATTTGTCGGATCATCTCCTATCAGACTTATATTACACCATGCGGCCGGAATAACCAATTTCTCACGATATATGCCAGGCATTATTTTTATAATACTACGTTGTTCCTGATATACAAGTACAGAATTTACGGCTTCTTGAATTGTCAGATAGTCACCACTGCCATCTTGTGCGACAACTTTATAATACGTAGATTCAGAAAAAGCTTCAATAGAAAAGAATATACATATTAGACCCAATATAAATTTCATAATATTAAAAATTTAAGACCAAGCTACGATATATTTATATTGTAACTTGGTCATTATAAATCATCAGTAATTAGGATTTTGTTCCAAATTCGGGTTGTTTGTTATTTGAAGAGCTGGTATAGGATATATTCCCCTCCAAGATTCTGTTTTTTCAGTTTTATAAAACCAAGTATTATTGAAGAAAGATCCAAAACGAATCATATCCCGTCTACGTTGATTTTCCCAAATAAATTCACGAGCACGCTCCTCTTCTATTTTCTGCAAAGTCAAATCAGACCATTCAGAACAATTACTACGACGACGCACTTCATTAACCAATTCTAGAGCAACATCTAAGTCTTGATTCAACCGAAATAAAGCCTCAGCCTTCATTAAAAGTACATTAGAGTAACGCTCTAAAACATAATCATTATCTCCCTTACTTCCGGCCCAGACAACTCCAATAGGAGAATATTTCAATACACGATATCCCTCATTTTCTTGTGCAGAAATCATATCTTTGATAGTGGTTAAAACCAACTGATTTCCATTTTCATCACACAAAGGTGTTACTCCATCTTGATAATATTGTGGCCCATATTCAAGTAACTCTAAACGTTCATCACCTTCTTCATATCTGTTCAATGCTTCATCTGTAAAACAATAACCATTTGCAGGTGCAAAAGGAAGATCATATTTCTTTTGATCTAAAGCATGCTGTGCATACAATATAAATTCATTACCATCTACTCCCTTAGAAGGATCTACAGAAAAAGCTGTAATAATTTCTGTTGAATTAGCCTCATTCGTAGATAAAAAGCAATCACCTACCTTATCTTCCAATTCATAACAATTTGTACCAATCACATTATCACACATCGTTACAACTTTATCCCACTCTGCCGTTTCTGAATAAACTTCAGCATTTAAATATAGTGAAGCTAAAGCTGTATAAACAGACTCTTTTGTTAAACGAGGGTAATAATCAGTTTTATTAACTTCTTTAATAGAAGGCAGATCTTTTGCGGCTTCTGTAAATTCATCTACAACAAATTTAAATACTTCTGCACGAGGTGTTGTTTTAGGTAAATTATTAGGATCAACACGAGCTTCTGTAAAAACAGGTACATTTCCCCAATAGTCCATTGCATAATAATATCCATAAGCACGCAAGGCACGTACTTCAGCAATTAATGGTTTTAAGTTATCTACAATTGGAGAAGATTCCAAACTAGCTATAACAGCATTTGCAGCACCAATACCTGGAAACACATAAGTTCCCCAACAAGTAGCTATACGTTCATTATTAGGTGTTACTTTATGTGACATCATTTCCATATTCCCTTCATCATACCATCCTCCACTGGCTCTGCCTGGACAGAAGAATTCATCTGTTCCAAATTCCCCGATTCGCCATCCATCACCTCCAGCTCTTGACATATACGAAAGATACGAATAAACACCAACAACTGAAGATAATGCCTCTTCTTCTGTTTGATAATAAGTTTCAGGAGATAATCTACCATATAATTCTTCATCAAGATCCAAACAAGAAGTTAAAGGACTAACTCCTAAGAATGATAAGAATATTAACTTAATTATATTTTTTGTTTTCATATACTTATTTTTTATTATTAGAAAGAAAGATTAATACCCATACTAAATGTCCTAGCTTTAGGATAACTTAAATAATCAACTCCTAATGGAGCAACTCCTGTACGTGATATTTCTGAATTAACTTCAGGATCAGCACCAGAATATCCTGTAATGATAAACAGGTTTTGTGCAGAAACAAATACTCTAGCATTAGAAATATATAATTTAGGTAAACTAAAATTATACCCCAAAGAAATATTGTCTAAACGTACAAAAGAACCATCTTCTATAAATCGCGAAGAATAAACTTTTGCTTGATCACGATTTACTCCTGACGTTACAGCCTCTTTAAGCACATTTCTACCAGGAAGGTTACTTAAATAAGCTAAATTATTGGCTGTACAATTATATACATCATTGCCTATGCTTCCTCGAAAATTCAATCCTAATGTCCAATTTTTATATTGAAGGTTCGTTCCTAATCCAAATGTCAAATCTGGTTGAGCACAACCTATAACTTCCGATTCTCCATCGTTAGCAAATTGTTCTACTCCATCCACTACACCAATAAACCGTTTACCATAAAATGTCCCGATTGGTTCACCAGGCATAATTAATTGAGCATATGTACCAGATAAACCTTGTCCTTGACACGGAGCAACTTGCATATTATCTCCTGTCCATTGTCCATTAGACAAGCTTACAACCTCATTTTTATTATGACTTAAGTTTAAATTTGCATCCCAAGCAAAATCTTTTGTACGCATTAAATCAAATGACAAATCTAATTCAATACCTTGATTGGTAACAGTTCCAACATTTGCTATCTGTGTAGTAATCAGTGAAGGAGAAGGAACTGCCACAGATAAAAGAAGATCGGTCGTCTTTTTATAATAATAATCTATGCTACCTCTAATTTTTCCATTTAAAAATCCGAAATCAATACCTATATCAGTCTGAGCCGTCTGTTCCCACTTTAAGTCAGGATTAGTATATTGCTGGGGTAATACTATAGTTATTTTTTCTCCTCCTACTAAATAGCCATTTGTACTTGCTCCCAAAGTACTTAAAGAATTATAATTACCTATTTCCTGACTACCTGTAATACCAAAACTTGCACGAAGCTTCAAATCAGACATAATGTCGTTCTGAAAAAAATCTTCTTGTGAAATACGCCACGATGCTGCCACAGAAGGGAATATTCCCCATTTATTACCAGAGCCAAAACGACTAGAACCATCCCGACGAACTGTTGCTGTCAATAAATATTTATCTGCATAATTATAATTTACACGTCCATACATAGATATTAATGTATTACTTTCCGCATAACTACTAATAGACTCAACTGTTTGAGCAGCAGCCAAGCTATACCATTTAAAGTTATCAGATAAAAATCCATAGGCCTTCGTTGTCTGACCTTCACTATAAAAATATTGCCAAGAATATCCAACCATTGCGTCAATGTTATGCTTTCCGAAACTTTGATTATATTTCAATATAGTTTCTAAAAGTTTCGAATAATCAGATAATTTCTGTACGGTTACATACCCATTATTACCATTTCCCAATAAATTACTCTTTGAAATATAAGAATTACGGTTTATTGTATTCTTGTTATAACCGGCATTTACTTGTAAGGTAAAAGCTTTATAAAAATTCCAATCAGCAGTAAGATTCCCTAAGAATTGACTTGTAGCACGTTCATCCAACAGTTCTTTAGAAAAAGAAGCAGGATTTACACGATATGGAGGCACGTCATAATAATCACCATCTTCATCGTAAATAGGGTAAGTCGGATTAAAAACATAAGCTTCATACAACATACTACTACCCATCTCACTACCTACTGTATTTGATACAGGCGCTTGATCTGAATTAGTTTCTCCATAACTGATATTCATATTTAGCTTTAATTTATCGTTTAAAGCTTTATGGTTAATATTCACACGAGCATTAGCACTTTTCATACCAGAACCTTCCATAATACCATTTTGATTGCTATATCCGGCAGAAGCACGATAACTAGTGTTTTCACTACCACTCATAAAAGAGACATAATGATTTTGACTGATTGCAGTACGAAAAATTACATCCTGCCAATCCGTATTTTCTCCTTTATCATCTAAAGTCAGACCTAATTCAGATACCGTATTACGATATTCATCACCTGTTAAAACATCCAGTTTTTTAGCAACAT
>NZ_DBMACV010000097.1:0-9304 GCF_057861905.1 Phocaeicola sp.
TTATTGTTTCTTTGAAAACAAACCGGATGCATTGCAAGGATACTATATTGAGGACTCAAAACAACTGGCCTTATTCTAAACTTATCCCGAACTCAGGTAGTACTGGATGTTGCGAATATTTCATTGATGACGGTATCAGCAGGAACATCTTTGACGGAAAATCCGCTGCTGGCTTTTTCACATGGAAAATATTTGAAGGCAGGACCTAAAATCGTTACATTGGCTTATGAGGAAGTTCGGGAAATTGTAAACCGTACGAAGCAGCAAATGCGTACAATGAAACAGATTCATCAAAGTAAGGTAGATAAATCAACAGACACAGATTACTTAGTGGAGATACCGGAAGGAACTGAAATTAATCTGGAGGAGTGTGTGGATTTGGCTACTATAGATATGGGAACTTCTCCAGCACAAGAGTTACCGGAGTTATTAGCTAATAGTGATTTGGAAAATGATTTGGAAATTCCTGAAGAGAAAAAGGATTAATGTTTGTCTTTGTCTGATAAACATTATGGGGTTGTAATATAAAAATGGCTCACAAAAGATATTGTCATATCATCTTTTGTAAGCCATTTTTATTTGAAAGGTTTAAGCTGATGTTTTTGCAAAATTCTGACTTCGGTGTGAACTGATTATTTTTCCTTGTAATCTCCGTTTGCCTTAATTAGTTCAATCAACTTTTCTACGGCCTGTTCTTCTGGAATATTTTTTTCGATACACTCCTTTTTCTTGTATAGGCTGATTTTACCTCGTCCGGCTCCTACATAGCCGTAGTCTGCGTCGGCCATTTCACCAGGACCATTGACAATGCATCCCATGATACCGATTTTCAGTCCTTTCAGATGAGAGGTTGCAGCTTTGATACGTGCAATGGTAGCTTCCAGATCGTAGAGAGTACGTCCGCAACCAGGGCAAGAAATATATTCTGTTTTTGAAGTACGTGCTCTACCTGCTTGTAAAATACCGAAGGCTGTTTCGTCAACTTTTGTGTCGGCGATGGCTTTCCCGTGATTATACAGCAAGATACCGTCGCAGAAACCATCGAATATAAGAGCTCCCATGTCGGCAGCCGATTTGATTTGTAAATCTTCGGTATTGTCTTCCTGATAGAATTGGAAAAATACCAGTGGGTTGGTCAGACCTTGATTCATCAACTGGTGTGCGATGCCTCGAAATTCACCAAGCCGGTTGGGGTGATTGCTTTGAGCAATGATGACAACTTCCGGATGCAGGCGTAAGCAGGCTGTCGCTTCTTCGTTCAGTCCCATATATGGAGTGAATAAAAACTTGACTTCCGCATTGCAGTGATGTAGTTCGACTAACTGTTGGTAATTAAAAGCAGGATAAGTATCTTTTTCTCCCTTCCAGATATTAGCATCTACGATATAACCGATATCAGTGCGGCGTGCCTCTGGAAGATGCTGTCCGCAATAAATGTAATCCGGGCGGAATTGCTCTTCAATTTGCATATTACCGTCAAGACGGGCAGAAATGACAACTGGCACTTGCTCGCCTCCTATGTTCCTGACAGCTGTTGTTTTGCGTCGGCTCGGATTGGTATAGTTGAATTCAGGTGCTTCTGCTCCGGGAATATAGGGATGGTTTTCCCGTTGAAGTATATAGTTTACTAACTTACGGGCTACCGGAATCTCTGCCTCGGGTGCTTCACTCAGTGATACACGGATAGTATCTCCCAGTCCGTCGCATAACAACGCTCCGATACCTAATGCCGATTTGATACGCCCGTCTTCTCCATCACCTGCTTCGGTTACTCCCAGATGAAGCGGAAATGCCATGTCTTCCTTTTCCATTTGTTCTACCAAAAGCCGGACTGTCTTAACCATTATGACGGTATTGGATGCTTTGATAGAAATAACGACATCCATAAACTGTTCGTCTACGCAGATACGCAGGAACTCCATACACGATTCTACCATGCCTTCGGGAGTATCACCGTAGCGTGACATGATACGATCGGACAGCGATCCGTGATTTACTCCAATACGAATAGCTGTATGGTTTTCTTTGCAGATGTTCAGAAAGGGAATGAAGCGGTCACGTATCTTCTGAATTTCCTGAGCATATTCTTCATCTGTATATTCCAGTTTCTTGAATGTACGTGCGGCATCTACATAGTTTCCCGGATTGATTCGTACGCCTTCGGCATACAATGCTGCAACTTCGGCTACTTTGGGATTGAAGTGTACATCGGCTATCAATGGAGTGTTATACCCTTGTGAACGCAGCCCGATGTTGATGTTTTTTAAATTCTCGGCTTCGCGTACTCCCTGAGTAGTAAGGCGTACATATTCACCACCCGCTTCGATGATGCGTTTGGCCTGCTCTACACATGCCTCGGTATCCATGGTTACCGTATTGGTCATACTTTGTATACGGATAGGATTAGTGCCACCCATAGGAGTGGCACCAACGTATACCTCATTTGCCTCTCGGCGTGAATAGTTGAAGTAATCCATTAATTTGTTTTATAAGCGTATTTTACTTCTTTCAGTTCTTCGTTTGCTTTGACAATCTTGTTTTTCAGTCCTTCCTTGTAAGCTGCAAATTTAGCTGCAAGCTCTTCGTCGGACAGTGACAACATCTGTACGGCAAGGATAGCTGCATTCATGGCACCGTTGATGGCAACAGTTGCTACAGGTATGCCGGGAGGCATCTGAATAATAGAATAAAGTGCATCTACTCCATCCAAAACAGAGCCTTTTACTGGAACTCCGATAACTGGGAGGGTAGTATTTGCTGCAATAACGCCGGGCAGTGCTGCTGCCATTCCAGCTGCTGCGATAATAACTTTAAGTCCTCGTCCCGCAGCTTCTTTCGCAAATTTTTCAACCTCGGCAGGTGTACGATGTGCCGAAAGAGCATTCATTTCGAAAGGAACTTGCATTTCGTCGAGCAGTTTTGCCGCTTTCTCCATAACGGGAAGGTCGGATGTACTACCCATGATGATACTTACAATTGGTTTCATGTCTGTTATTTAGTTTTACTCATTAATGATCTGTTTGTATGCTTCGGCATCCAGCAGTTCATCCATTTCGGCGGTGTCTGTCGGTTTTATTTTAATAAGCCAGCCTTCACCATACGGATCTTTGTTAACCAGTTCCGGATGTTCTTCCAGTGCCGGGTTTATTTCAAGTACTTCTCCACCGATGGGGAGGAAAAGGTCAGATACCGTTTTTACAACTTCTATTGTACCGAATACTTCACCTTTATCTAATGTTTCACCTTCGGTTGTTACATCAACAAAAACGATGTCCCCCAATTGGTCTTGTGCATAATCAGTAATACCTACATATGCTTCGTCACCTTCCAGGCGAATCCATTCGTGTTCGTTCGTGTACTTTACGTTAGTTGGGAAATTCATAATCTTAGTATTTTAGAGGTTAATGTTTAATTATTATTTCTGTTTCAAATAAACAAAATTCCGATGATACCGCAAAACAAACCGACCAAAAAACCGCCCCCTACTTCGTTTAAAGTATGTTGCCGGACGATGATTCGTGCCGATCCTAACATCCCTGCCAGCAAGATAAAACCACATAGCCACCAGATAGGATTAAACTGGAAGATGAAACTGTACGAAAGTAAGCCGCCGATAATCATGCCGCAACTCGCCATGTGGGTACTGATTTTCCATTTCAGGTTGATGCTGGTACAAATAACCATGCAAAGCAGTGTCGCAATAATAATACCGCTCATATAGCGTGGAAGATGAATGCGGTACATTGTCAGGAAGCATCCGGTATAGCTCATGATCGTAATCAGGTAAGGAATGAAACGTTTCTTTCTGTTTCCCAGCTCCTGCAGGGTCCACCCGTTGATTTTCTGAAGCAGGTAGATGCCGAGCATCGGAAGCAGGATGGTGAAACAATATACCATAATCAGAACAGTCAACTTATACTGCAAGGGGAGAACTCGCAGGTAAGTAAAGAAAAAGAGAAGCAGAAACGCGACAAAAGGAACCATGAAAGGGGTGAAAATGGCAGATATGATACGTGCCGCCATAAATAATGTGTCCCTCTGTTCTTCCTGGTTCCTGGGTGCAGGATCATGATATGTCAGTTGGTCGGGAATATTTGTTTCTTCCATTTTTGTGATTATATTTGTTGTCGTTTCATTTATCTTCTTAAGCGCGCAACAGGGATATTCAGCTGTTGGCGATATTTGGCGACAGTTCGTCGTGCTATCGGGTAACCTTTTTCTTTTAGCATGTCGGCCAGTTCATCGTCAGTATAAGGCTTTTCCTTATTTTCTTTATCAATACATTCTTTCAGAAACTGTTTGATTTCTCGTACAGAAAGCTCTTCTCCATTTTCGGTCACATATCCGTCGCTGAAAAAGAATTTAAGTGGATAGATACCGAAGTTGGTTTGTACATACTTGCTGTTACTTACTCGTGAGATAGTCGAAATGTCCAACTTTGCACGTTCTGCAACATCTTTCAAAATCATCGGGCGTAATGAGGATTCATCGCCGTCTTGAAAAAACGGGCGTTGCAAGTCGATAATAGCTTGCATGGTACTGAGCAAGGTTTGCTGCCGTTGCTTAACCGCATTGATAAATCCTTGAGCAGCGTCGACCTTTTGTTTCAGGAACATCAGCGCATTTTTTGAATCCTTGCTTTGGTTAGCCTTATTGCGTGTATGCTCGTCCAGCATTTCTGTAAATTCACGGCTTAGGCGCAATTCGGGAATATTCCGGTTGTTGAGGCTCAGATTGATTGTGCCGTCCTCTTCCGTTTCGACAATGAAATCGGGAATAATCTGCTGTAAGTTCTTTCCGATTGCTTCTCCCATTGAACTTCCCGGGCGAGGGTTTAATTTTGTCAGCTCTGCTACGGCTGCATTATACTGTTCTTCAGTTATGCCTAATTTTTGCAGAATTTTATCTTTATTCTTTTTCGTAAAATCGTCACAGCACTTGCTGATGATGTCATACTCAATTTGTTTCAACGGGGAATTCTCTTTCCGTTTGATTTGCAATAGCAAGCACTCTTGCAGACTACGTGCACCGATTCCTGCCGGATCAAAATCCTGAATGATAGATAAGACATGCTCCAGCTGTTCGGGAGTGGTGGAAATACCCTGGTAAATGGCAAGTTCGTCAATTAAGGCATCTGTCGTTTTTCGCAGCAGTCCGTCATCGTCCAATGATCCGATGAGATATTCTCCCAATTGCTTTTCTTCGGGAGTAAGTTCCTGCATGTCGAGCTGTTCCTTTAATGTTTCGTAAAACGATACGTTGTCCGAAAAAGGAATCTCTTCGGGGGTTTCTCCTTTAGAACGATTGTTCTCCTGAAGTTTATAATCGGGTATGTCATCTTCAGTGCGGTAATCACCTAATGATAAATCTTCTTCATATTCGCCGGAAGTCTGTTCTCCGTCCTCATCGTTGGTATAATCGTCCTCATGGTCTTCCGCTTGTTCGGAAGGCTCTTTGCCTTCTTCTAAAGCCGGATTATCCAAAAGTTCAGAGTGAATACGTTCTTCCAGTTCCACTGTAGGAAGCTCCAGTAATTTGACAGCCAGAATCTGCTGCGGAGATAAAGTCTGCACTTGCTGCTGAGCCTGTGTTTGTACCTGACGTGAATTTATAGCCATAAAGATGAATTTGATTTATCGCTGCAAAAATAACAAAATTAGGTACGGATTACATGAGTTGGAGCGAATTTTATTTATGCGCCACCATGTAATCCGTACCAGAAGAATTTATCAATATCTGAAACTGCTTCCTCCCAAAAACTCACGTAACAGTGAAGTAGGAGGCAGTTCCTTATCTTGTACCGATACAAAGTAAGCCAGAAAACGCAAGAGGCGATGTGCTTCTGAGTAGGCTGGACAATTGTTAGGTACCTTGCGTAAGATAGGTTCTGCATAATCCTTCAATACGGCAAGTTCGAAAAGTAAAGCCGAATTAAACATTGCATCAGCATATTCCTGATAGGGGAATATCCATTTATCTTCGCCAGCACGTACACTTTCCCAGCGCTCGATGGTTGCCTCTGCCGAGTAATTACGATACCTGTAGTCGCGTATAATACGGCGGATCAGACGATTGTCGGTAGTCGGTATGTAATTATGGTTGTCAAGCTGGATAGTTGTCAGTGCCGATACGTATATTTTGTATTTATTTTCTGCCGGAATATTCGGAGTAAGTGCAGGGTTCAGGGCATGAATGCCTTCCAGAATCAATATCATATTGTCATCGATACGCAACTTTGTTCCACTGTTTTCTCGTTTTCCTGTGGTAAAGTTGAATCGGGGAAGTTCTATATCTTTGCCCTCCAAAAGTTCTTTTAACTGTGCTTCAAAGAAAGGTAAATCTAATGCATACAACGATTCGAAGTCATGTTGTCCGTTTTCGTCCAGCGGAGTATCTTCTCTGTTTACAAAATAATCATCCAGTGAAATGGGATAAGGTTTCATTCCGTTTGTCATCAGTTGAATACTTAAGCGTTTGCTGAATGTTGTTTTTCCAGATGATGACGGACCGGAAATTAGGACAAGCTTTACCCGTTTTCCATTCTGGTTCCGGTGAGTGATTTCGTCTGCTATACGAGCTATTTTCTTTTCTTGCAGAGCTTCCGAAACCTTTATTAAGTCGGTGGCATGTCCTTCGTTGCATGCAATGTTAAAGTCGCCTACCGTGCTGATACCTAAAATCTGGTTCCAGCGATGATATTCCTGAAATACTTCCAGCATCTTTTCTTGCTTTACAAGTTCTTCCAGTTTTCTGGGATCCTTTCGGTTGGGGATACGAAGCAGTAAGCCATCGTAATATTTTACGATATCGAACAACTTGATGTAACCGGTGCTCGGAACCAGACTACCGTAATAGTAATCGATTGTATCGCCCAGTCTGTAATAGAACGTATACAACTGTCCGGAAGTTTTTAATAATTTGGCTTTATCGAGCATGCTTCTTTGACTGAATAATTCTACAGCCTGTTCTGTGTGACATTCGATACGCTGGAAAGGAATATCGGCTTCAATAAGCTCCTGCATTTTTTGCTTAATGCGAGTTACATCGTCCAGTCCGATTGAACGGTCTAAATGTAATGTACAGTAATATCCCTTCGAAACAGGGTGCTCCAGTGAGATGCTTCCTTGTGGATAAAGTTCTTCAACCGCTTTTACTAATATGAAGCAAAGCGAACGGAAGTAAGTGCGCATGCCTGAAGGGTTTGTAATATCAAGGAACTCTACATCTTTATTGTAGTAAACTTTAAAGTTGAGTCCTTCTACTTTGTTGTTAACTTTTGCACTGACAGGCCCGTAAGGCATGGATAGATTAAAACCATTATAAATATCCAAAAGCGTGCTCCCTTCAGGGAAATCTTTTGTTAAATTATTATTTTTGCAATATATTTGTAGCATAATTGTAATATGTGTTACTAACGTGGTGATTTGGCAATTAATTTACACATTAAACAATTAAAAGCCTACCCCCGACTTAATTAATTACAAATGGAATATACTTTTTATGATTTTTTAGCGTTACTCGGCTCGTTGGCGCTTTTCCTTTATGGAATGAAAATCATGAGTGAGGGGCTTCAGAAGTTTGCCGGTGACAGACTTCGTAGTATCCTGACTGCAATGACGACAAACAGAGTAACCGGTGTTCTGACGGGTGTGCTTATTACAGCCTTGATTCAATCTTCTTCTGCAACGACAGTAATGGTAGTCAGCTTTGTCAATGCAGGATTACTGACTCTTTCGCAATCTATAGGTGTAATTATGGGCGCCAATATCGGTACTACAGTTACAGCCTGGATTATTTCCGCTCTCGGCTTTAAAGTCGATATTTCCATGTTCTCATTGCCTCTTCTGGCGTTTGGTATTCCGTTTTTATTCTCTCAAAAGAGTTCCCGTAAGTCTATCGGTGAATTTATTTTTGGCTTTGCATTTCTATTTATGGGGCTTAATCTCTTGAAAACTAATGCTCCCGATTTGAGTGCAAATCCTGATATGTTGGCTTTTGTGCAGAATTATACGGATATGGGATTCATTTCTGTACTCTTGTTTGTTTTTATCGGTACTATTCTGACCATGATTGTGCAGGCTTCTGCAGCGACAATGGCAATTACACTTATTATGTGTGCCAATGGTTGGATTAGTTTTGAGCTGGGAGCTGCATTGGTTTTAGGAGAAAATATTGGAACAACCATTACGGCAAATCTTGCTGCTCTGACAGCCAATACGCAAGCACGGCGTGCAGCTATGGCTCACTTGATGTTTAATATATTTGGTGTTGTTTGGGTCTTGATTTTGTTCAAGCCATTCTTGTCAATGGTGGATTGGATTATTTCCGATTTAATGCATATCAGTGAAGCCGACGGAGTTGCGGTTTCGTTTAAACTTTCGGCTTTCCATACTTGCTTTAATGTGTGCAATGTATTGATTTTGATATGGTTTGTCAAACTGATAGAAAAGACGGTTTGCAAATTGATTCCTCAAAAGGAGCAGGAGGAAGAGTATCGTTTGCAGTTTATTACGGGAGGTATGCTGTCTACAGCCGAATTGTCAGTATTGCAGGCTCGTAAAGAAATCAATTTGTTTGCAGAACGTATTCAGCGTATGTTCCGTATGGTACGCGACTTATTGCATACGGAAAACGAAAATGAATTTAACAAATTGTTTAGCCGTATCGAAAAATACGAGAACATCAGCGATAATATGGAAGTGGAAATAGCCAATTATCTGAATCAGGTATCCGAAGGTCGCTTAAGCTCTGAAAGTAAATTGCAAATACGCGAGATGCTTCGTGAGGTAACTGAGATAGAAAGTATCGGAGATAGTTGCTATAATTTGGCACGAACCATCAATCGCAAGCGTCGTGGTAGCATTGATTTTACAGAAAAGCAGTATGAACATATTCATCAGATGTTCGGGCTGACAGATAGCGCACTGACGCAGATGATCGCTTTGGTAGAAGATGTACATCATACGGTGGATGTGAATAAATCGTTCAACATCGAGAATGAGATAAATAATTATCGGAGTCAGCTGAAGAATCAAAATATAATTGATGTAAACAATAAGGAATATAGTTATCAGATGGGTATTCACTACATGGATATTATTGCCGAATGTGAAAAATTGGGTGACTATGTAGTAAATGTTGTGGAAGCACATTCTGATGTGAAAGAGAAAAAGGCATGAGTCCTTTCTGATAATTGTAGTGCCAAAGAAGGTGTGTCAAAAAGCACACCTTCTTTTTTAGCACAAAGCCCCGACTTTCACAAGCTGGGGCTTTGTTATTACCTAAAGATTTTGTATCTTTAAGC
>NZ_DBMACV010000098.1:0-9157 GCF_057861905.1 Phocaeicola sp.
AGAAGAATACAACATGTCTAATGAACCGCCGTGTACCGAACGGTACGCACGGTGGTGTGAGAGGTCGAAACGGGAAATAATCCCGTTTCTCCTACTCGATTTAATCAACTACTTATGAAACAGAATTACTCAGTTCCACCAGTAGAAGTCCAGTCGTCGCTGCTCCAGCCTTTGTCTTGCGACCAGGCACTTTCGGTTTGTTCACCGGCATTGATGTCGAAATTTATAGAACTTCCACCTTGACTGGCATTAAGGAGGATAGCATCTTCAGTTTGGAGCGTAATAACTTCGATTGAAGGTTTGATATATTTCTTCATTGTTGTTTCGTCTTGTTGTGGTTAAATATAGGGAGAATAGTGATTACTGGGCAATGAACTTTTTACCGTTCTGGATGTACAAGCCACCCTTAACTGCCTTTTTCACACGGCGACCAGTCAGGTCGTAAATCGGAGCGTTAGCATCGGCAGCTTCGCCCATTACGTTTTCAATACCTGTTACGTCACCGTCGAACACGAGTTTCATTGCCTGTGCGGCAGCGGTAGCCAGATATGCCTTGTTGGCACCAATTTTCGAGTT
Source organism: Phocaeicola sp. (assembly GCF_057861905.1). Lineage (NCBI taxonomy): Bacteria > Pseudomonadati > Bacteroidota > Bacteroidia > Bacteroidales > Bacteroidaceae > Phocaeicola > Phocaeicola sp. The sequence continues at coordinate 577 of NZ_DBMACV010000098.1, forward strand.
TTCTGCCATGCTGTAGAAACCTACAGTGCCTTCAGCTGATTTACCGAATACCAATTCGCCGGTAGCATATTTTTTTTCAAGAAGTGTACCGGTGAGAGCATTGCCTGCAACATCTGAAGTAGCTTCACCGAGTGTCAGAACAGCCTTAGCTTCGTTGGCAGCACCCTTTAGGATAACACCCGTGTTAGCAGGAATACCGGCTTCAATAGCCGTAGCGTGCAAAGTGCTTTCGCCTTGTTTCTGACCGATGTAAGCAGTTGCACCCTCAACGTTAGAAACAGAGAAGGGAAGATAAGTGGTAGCGTATGAAGCACCATTGGCAGTGTTGAGGGCTACTTCAACATCTGTAGCCTCAATGATGTACCATTTAATACGTCCTTCAGGCGCAGTACCCCAATAGTTCAAACAGTTAGCTGTTTCGCCACCTTCTTCGCGCTGAAGAGCCTTTTCACCGCTTACAATTGCAAAGGTTGCATTACCCTTATCATCGAATGTGTAAACACCGGCATTACTCTGTTCTGTAGCTAACAACGTTTTGCCCGGAGCGTCAACCGGCTGTCCTAAGTAGGCATCGGCATTTGCGTTTTTCAGATAGAATCCTCCATCAGTAGCGGTCTCAGCTTTCCAAACAAAGTCAATCTGCTGCTTAGGATTTATACCTTCTTTACAGAACGGAGTTTCAGTATCCTTTGCACCAATGTAGAAGTTTTGGTTAGCCTTTTTAAAGCGGTAGTACTTACCGGCAGTTACTTGCTTGTCATTAGGTTTCAATGCTTTAATAGCCTCACCTAAAGCGATAGCCTTTTCAAAACTGAATACATCAGCCTCTGCTGCTGTAAGTTTAGGTTCGATTTCGTGTACATTCAAATAACCACCTACTGCGTCCTCAGGAATATTAGCAAAAGTTTCAGCTTTATTGATAGCAAATGAAGCAGGAGTGAAGAAGCGACAAGACGAACCATGGTCGGGTGCTGTATGATATCCCACTACCTGTTCTGAAGTATGGTTTAAATATTGAGAACCGTTAGTGGTGAAGCACGTGGCACCTTGAATTCCTTGTGATGCCGGGACGATTCTCCACAACGTATGTTCTGCAGCAGCTGTAATCTGTGCTTTACCAGTAGTGGTATTCAACGATTTTTCAGTACCTGCAGCTTTATTGTAGATTTCAAAGCCATTGACAACATTTCCTTTAAAGCACCAAAAATATTTGTCATTGTTCAATACATCCAAATCAGTATATTTTCCGGCAGGAACGGTTGTCTTTATATCTTGTTCATCTGCTGCATATTCCCACATGTATGCATTTTGGTTGCTATGTATATCAATAGCGTACCACTTGGCATTATTCTTCAAATCAGTAGTCTTCTCAAAAGGAAGATTTTCAGTTACATTTACACGTATATTTTTCGTCTCATTAGTGATAGTTCCTTGGCCTTCATATGCAATCGTGGCATAAGCCAAAGCGAGAGGCTCAGCATAAGAATCTCCTACAGACTGATAAGCAACCTTGCTGGCTATTTTTTCGCTGTCAATGTAGTAGTCATAATTTACAGCTATAGTTTTATTGATAATCCATTGCGAGGCATCAGCATTTATGCCCCATCTTACTATAGCACCCCAGTTTGTACCATGCAAACATCTATTAGCATCTTCTGTAGAATTATCTGAAGCACTGAAATAGTAAGTACCACCATCCTTCTCGTTTAAATCGAAGGTATAAATAGCTGCATCAGCTTCATTCGCTGTTAAATTCAGACGCGTATTTAAAGCAATTAACTCACCATTGTTCATCTTGGCGATGTATTGCTGAGTTGCCGGATTGTAAAGTTTAGCCGTATTTCCACTCACTGGTTTGATTTCCCATACAGCCTTCTCACCATGCTGTGCACCTACTGTAAGTTTACTTGCATATTGTCCTTCACCTACCTGCATATAAGTGCTGTGCATTTTGTTTTTGAAAGTGGTGCTGATAGCATTCATCTGCTCTACAGGTAAATTTGTATATGCATTTATTGCAGCTTGCAGATTATCAATATCTTGTTGAGTAGGATTTTCTTTGTCAACTAAAGCATTTTTAAGAGCATTATCAGCTTCTTGTCCTTTTGACCATACCACAATTGCAGTATTATACATATTGCTGGCCTTCTTCAACAATGCTGTATACTGTTCTGAAGTATCCTTTTCCTTATATTCTTCAAAACTCCAATCAGAGCCTCCATCAGACTTTTGGTAAGTTGAAATTTTAGCTCCGGCACCTCCGTACATATTCCATGAAGATTGTACCCAATCGTTACCATTCTTCTTGAAAATAAACACATAACCGGTCTGAGCAGAATTGGCTTCAAGTTTCCAGATTCCATATTCAGGAGTCGCATTACCGAAAGCACTGACGCGTGCTCCATCCGCCATATTTTCCTGTGTAGCAACGCCAACAGGGTATAGTGTACCATTGATATTAACCTTGATAGTTAATTCATCAGCAACTTCACCTGCCTTTTCAAAAGTAAACAAAGCTTTTTCCTTGTTGGCTGTAAACGCATTAGCTGAGCCCAACTGCTGTTGAATTGATCCGGAAGGGTCTACCGTTACGTAATATGCTGCATTGCGCACATTTTTAACGTAATAATAATGTCTTTCAGTGTCAGTAGACAACTTCACAGGTAAATCCTGTGCCTTAGTTACCCCCCCCCCATTATGCAGAAGAGGAGCAACAACAAATAAGTAATTTTGTTCATAAAAGATAGAATTAAGAAATTTCGAAGGCTCGAATAGGCAGGACGGTAGAATAAGGAAAGGAAAGAGATTGAGAGCCGTTTCTGCCAAATAACGATTGAACTGTAAGGTAAATAAAAGGATTTACGGAACAACCGATTGACTGCGCATACAAAACGGACGGTTCGACGAAAATGAAATGACGACTAACCGAAACAAAATGTTTGTGTAGCGTTGTTTGATTGGTATATGCTGCAAAAGTAGATATTTCAATATATCCAACCAAATTATTTTTGCGAATTTTACAAAGAAATTGGATAATTGGTCTGAAAATCTGATAAATTCGCAGAAATACAACAAATATGCTCAAATAAATCACTGTCAATTAATTGGGTAGAATATTTATAGCGTTCTGATTTACTTTTCTTATATCTATGTAAAACAGCATTATCGTCAGTAAATGATGGAAAGCCATAGCTTCGTAGATATAGGATTCCGGTGGCAGGCTAAAAAAAGATGCTTGAGAATTTGATATTGTCTGTCTTTATGCCAAGACCGAAAGCATTGGTGATGGCAGTCAAAACGACAGTGTAAGAACTTCAAGAATCGAAAGATTTTATTGCAAAAATAGGAATCTTGTGCAACAAGGTGCTACACTGGTATAAAATTCAAACGGAAGTTTTACAATGGAAAAAATGTAATCAAGAGAATGATTAAATTGTCAGATAAAATTACCCCTGCACTTCACACTTGTGCAGGAGTAATTTTTTCCAAAGAGATTTTAGTGTCTTATTTCAGTTAAGCACTATTTCACCAGTTTCTTTCGTCCGTTGACGATGTATACACCACCGATTACGGGCTTCTTCACCAAACGACCCTGCAAATCATAGATGCGAGTCGGCTGAGCAGCAGGAGCCGGAGTAAGCACTGAGTCCAAATCTGTACTCATGCCCACCTTGCAGATTTGCCACATCGAAGCATCAGCACTTGATGTCCAGGGCACTACATGTCCGTGAGCTGCCAGATGAATGGCCGGAATGCTGCCATTACCCGGCTTCGTACAACTCAGTACGCTAAAGCCTGTTGCCGAAGAAGTTACCTCGTATGTTGCAGCATCAGCCTTGGTCGTAGCAGGTACACGTTCTTCCGTTTGTCCCGTTACACCCAGCCACTTGTTGTACTTTTCATTGTACACTTTCCAGTTACCTGCTTCATCTTGAGTAAAGACAAACTCCATATAGTCGTCCCGGCCTTCCTTGCCGACATACTCCGTCAGATTCTCGTTCAAGGCCAGTTTTTTAGAGGGGTACAACTTATTTTGAAGCATGTAGACTGCCCCATTCTCTAATACAATGCGATGACTTGAGGCTACTTGCTGAATCTGTTCATACGTTTCAGGTGAAGGGTCGGTCACACACTGAGCACCGGTTTCTTTGAGCAGCGAAAGTTGCTGACGGTCATACATACCTACAAAGTCGCCCGTTTGCTGTTCGCTGATGATTTCCACCTTGCGTTCGCCACAAGCCTTAATCCAATCGGCATACCCTTCTTCCGCACGTACACTGTAAAGACTATCGGTAAGGTGTTCCAAACTATAGTTTTTATAAACAATGGTATAGCCACCACCATTAGTACGATGTGTATCTTCTTCATACACGAAACCAATTGTAGAATCAGCTTGAAGCGTCATCGTTGAGTAAGCTGAACTCATACGAGAAGCCTGGTGACGACCTTCCCAGTTGGCAGCCAAAGAGTCTGCAGAGCAGAAATCTTCGTATGAAGCGAGTTCCTTATAATAGACACCTACATTGGCACGGCCGCTGCCGAAGGGAAGCGACTGCAAAGCGAGATAAAGGGGTTTGTTGTCCGCACGGCGCGTAACAGGAAGAATCATAATTTCACCATTGCAGGAATTTCCCTCTGCCGTCACTCCGTTATTGTTCTTGCCGGAGAAAGCCACCGTACCCCAGCTGCCTTCTGCCTTCTTCGCACTGGTAAAACTGTATACATTATAATAACGACCGCCATTGCAACGGCTGCTGATAACTACACTGCCGTCGGGCAATTCTTCAGCCTTAGGTTCATCTGCCCCCGAAGGAATAGGAGCGTTATCAGTGCCACCCAGCACCTTCCAGTTTGCGCCGAAGTCGTCGGAGTAAAGCACATAATTACACATTGTGGCATTGACATCACGCACCAAAGCGGCACAGTAGAGACGGTAATGGCTTCCTACCTTTGTATAGCGGCTTTGGTGAATCTTACCCGAACCTATAAACATGGAACGAATCGGACCGCGCTTAGAATTGTCAAACTGTGAATAGATGCTTTCTGCCAGGTTGGTAGGTGCTGACCACGTCTTGCCGAAGTCGGTGCTGATAAAGCGAGCAATACCCTGGTGATGTTCGCGTGTACCGCTCGGGAAAGAAATGTCACCGGAACAGCTCAGCACGAGCACGTCATTGGTTTCACGATCAGCAACGATACAGGGGTCACCGAATCCTGTGTAGAAAGGATCGGTTGCATTCTTGCCCTGCCCCTCAACGATGGTCGTGATATCATCCCATGTTTTACCGTTGTCGTGGCTTACACGGGCATGAAGGTCAATGCGCCCATTGGCACTGCCGGCAAAGCCGATGTCGCTGCGTGAATGACGATAGTCCGCTACGGCAATCACATCACCGTTTTTTGCAGTAGCGATACCGGGAATACGGTAGGGAATTGCAGTGCTGTTGAGCGTAGGGAATACCTCAAACTGCTCTTCCACTATATATTCGCCTTTAGCAACAGTCACATGGAAATTTGTCAGTTTCAAGCCCTTGTTGACCCCTTTGAGGGTAAACGTAGCCGTCTGCTCTTTGAGTCCGCTAACTGCAAAGTGTTGCACCTTATTGCTGGTTGTCAGCTTCGTTGTTCCGCAAGCTACTTCAATGGCATCATTGTGTTCGTGATTAATGACATCGAAAGAAAATCCTGTTACTGCATAGCCCACCGGGACAATCAGCGCATAGTTTTCGGGAGAATACTGACCTACGTAAGCAAGGATATTACCTTGGTCATCCTTTGTCATATTATTATGGCTTGCATCGAGTTGTAACACAGGATTGGTAACGTCGCTCTGCCATACTTGGTGCCAGGTACCATTCTGGTTACTCTTGACAAACTTACCGTGAGCCATGTCTATCTGGTAAGTCCCTTCTGGCAGATCTTCTTTGCCATAAGTCAAAGATGCTACTTCATCTGCTGTGAGTACACGGTCCCATATGCGAACAGAATGAATAGTTCCTGCAAATGGATATTCATTGATTTTATCCTGACGGACTACACCGCCCAGATACAATCCGTCAACATTCGGCACATTGCCAAATGTACGGTATCCATATTCTCCCATTTCCGAAACACTACGATCGGCTTTTCCATTAAAATAGTAATGGTAGGTCTCCGTTTCACCATTCATTGTGATGACAATCTGACTACGTTTCGTCAGGTCTTTTCCGCCCCACGTATACCAGCCTTCCTTGTGGCTGTTGCCGACATATTGTAAACCGTATTTGTTTGTTTCGCGCGTCACTACGCCAAAGTAATCCTGCCCTTTACTGTTTGACGAAGCAAAGAGCATAGCAGGTTGAGCGGGAGCTACTTTTGGAGTGAAGTCGATGGCTACGGTAACAGACTTGTGCTTGAAAATTTCAGATGCCACATCAGCGGGAACTGCATAAGGCATCGTGCCGTCGAGCACTACCGAATCGAGTACTGCTATAGGATTCGCATGAGGTTCGGGAATCACTGCAGGCGCATTGACAATCGCAAATTGACAACCGGCATCCACACGGTCCAATCCATCCTGCCCCGAACTCCAATTATAGAGTGCATAATTCAGATTCTTTTGCGTCTGGTTAAGTTGCACTTTACCGCTGCGGATGATGAAGAGTCCCGCGGTGTTGCTGTAACTTAATTCCCAACCTTGTGCAGGAGCCGTAGCTGATGTAGAAACGGCAGCATTAAAGTTGGCTGTAGGGCTTACATAACCGCTGTCTTCGCGGTTGATGATGTCAAACGTACCATCTGTGCGGCTGACAAATTTCCACATCATGCGGGCATAAGCTTGTTTATCGTTACCTGTCAGCTCTTTGCCTGTTCCGTTCGAGGTAAGGTAGCGATTCTCGCGGTTGGGTGTGTAAAGTTGGTACCACGTTTCGTTATCAGCCGTCGAAGCTTTTGGCAAGTTGAGTTTTGGCAACAGGGTGGTCATCAACGCATTGAGTTCTTTGCCCATGGCAGCCAGTTCAGCACCGGTTGCATCCTGTTTACTTAATAACATATAGGCTGAGGGAAGAGCCTTCAACAGGTCTGCAGCAGCCTCGGGCGTGTAAGCACCGACCTCGTTACCCAGTTTCAAGCCTTCTGCACGAGAAATGATATCACCCAGTTCTGTGCGTTGGTTAAAAACCGCATAATTTATATTGGCTTCTTCGTCACTTGTGGGAATTATGCCCGCTCCCATGGTCTTTGCCAATAATTGAGAGAGTTTGGCATAACCTTTACCATAGAGGTAGTTACCTGAGAAGTAAGCGGGATTAGCCATTCCTTCCTTTACAAAGGGTGTATAGCAGTCTATGTATTCCACGTTGGCCAGTTCCTTTACCAGTGCCTGAAGCTTTGTATTGAAAGGCACGATGCGGTTGGTGTTGGAGGCTGCATCACTTTTGGGCAGAATAGCCTGCACATAGATGGGAGCGTTAGGGGCTTGCTTGCGGATTTCGCCTACCAAAGTTCGGTATTCTGCTACTACGGCATCAACGGTTTTGTTGGTGTTATTCAAGTCAGCCGTACCGATATAGAGATAAATCTGAGCGGGTTCTTCATTGTCGGAACGTCCCTTGAAGATACCACTAACCATCTTCTTGATCGTAGCAATGTCCGGTCCGGGATAGCCCCAACCCGTACCACGACTCTTCACTTTGTCGGAATGTAGCAGTTCGTGCCATTCTCCACCGTGAATAGTAGCATCACCTATCAGCAGGATGTCGTCCTTACAAACAGGAAGCATACTGAAATAGGTGGCACGCATACCGTAGGAACCGCCCAGATTGCAAGCATTGTCTGGTGCCGAAGCAGGATAAACGCACTCGGAACCCACATACCGGGCAATTTTGTTACACCAAATGCGATATCCTGATGCCGTCAGATGAAGACCGTCCAATGTATGGCTGTTATTGTTGGATTCAGATACGCTGAGCAGGTCATTCCATAGGTCAATGTAAGTAACCTTCATCTCCGTACAGATTTTCTTCAAACTGTCATTGGTTTCTTTTTGGAGGGCCAGATTACGTTGACGGCTGGGTAGAATACTCTGCACAAACAGTTGAGTTTCGGGCGTTTCCAACTGGCAGCGCTTTAATGTCGTGCGCACATTGCGTGCCACTTGTGCAGCCGTGTTAAGTCCTGCGGTGCCCAGGTCATTGGTACCGATCATAAAGAAGATTTGTTTCGGTCTGCCTGCTACCACACTTTCCAAGTTGGCCAGCATTTCATTGCTTACGGCTCCGGAAACGCCTCGGTTAATAATTTTCGGGTTGCCAAAGGCTTCCCACCATTCATGCATGTTCGTAATACTGTTACCAACGAACACTGTATGTTCAGGGGTAATCTTCAGCACTTTAAATGCGTCGTAACGATGATTACGAAACGGCAGATCGGCAAATGCCGATAGTGCTCCCAAACAAAGGAAAGAGAGCGTCAACAGAATTTTTCGCATTGTGATAATAAGTTACGTGAGTTCGGGATAAGAAAGTATCTTTAAAAGTTGGTAATCACCGAATTATTTTGTATATTTAAGTCTGACAAACAATTAATTACAAATTAACAA
>NZ_DBMACV010000099.1:0-9109 GCF_057861905.1 Phocaeicola sp.
TTATTGTTTCTTTGAAAACAAACCGGATGCATTGCAAGGATACTATATTGAGGACTCAAAACAACTGGCCTTATTCTAAACTTATCCCGAACTCAGGTATGTAATACAAATACCGCCCATCTGCCATCATCCCCGATACAGCCTCATCAGCCGGAATATCCGATATTTTAAATGCCACACTATCGCCTGTACGCAGACAGTACAATTCATTTTTCGAATTTACGTAATACATATTATCACCCTCAGTACACGATGCTACAATTTCCCCGTTCGCATTAAAGATACCGAGGTGAAGCGGAATATTCCACAAAGCGTTTTCCGTAATCAGCACCGTAAAACCGTTTACCTTATCGGTAGCAACAACATTGTTGCAGAACTGCGGAACCTTACGCCTTAATGGAACCGACAGGAACGACTTCAGGTCATCGCTGAGAAACAGATGGCTATCAGCGAAAAAATAATGAATGTTGCCTAACTTATAGTAAATACGGGGAGAAAAATTCAGCCCGACTTCGTACAGCACACTGCCTGCCACATCTTCTACAAGCAACTTTTTCTTAGCCAGTACATATACTTTATTATCATATACCGAAACATTGTAAACCGGCTCTCCGGCGTTCATCAATGCAACTTTCCCATCTATCAGATTTATTTTGAGTAGCCCTTCCTGCGTAGCACACAACAAGTACTCCGGTCCATACCTCCGGATATTATTCACAATAAACGGCCTGCCAGAACGTGCTGTTTCACTATCGTCCGACGGATAAACCAGCTTCAGTTCTCCCTTTCCCGAACGAGGCATGACGTAAAGTCCCTGACTCGTTGCCACATAAAGCGATGCTCCAGCAAGAAGCATATCGTATACCGAATAGTTACAGCCCTTATTGGGAATAGCATACTTATCCATCAAGCAAGTTTCATCCTGACCCAGTTTCCATTTCTGAAGTCCCGAATTACGAATACCCACCCAACATATCCTCCCGTCCGGCAGTATTGAATCTGTTGCGACCTTATAAATGCGATCTGCCCCAATGTTATAACTCTGAAATTTACGCTGCTTCATGTACCATATATCCCCAGCTTCACTTCCTATCCAGAAAGCAGAATCTCCGTCGACGGAAATAGAAGAAAGACGTTCGTTGAAATACAATTCCGTTTCACCCAGACTTCCGGTCCGTTCTTGCTCACTACAACCGGAAAAAACGGATATCACACAAAGGAAAGCAATATAAAAGAAGCTGTTTTTCATCTTATTATCGTTTGATATGCCTGCAAACAAAAAGGTTAGCAACAATACAGATTCGGCCGCAACCAGCCACAAGAGCCAGTCCGGAATCAGGTTCTACCAGCTATTCCTGCCCCATATCCTACGAACAGAAGCCAGTTCTACCAATTGTTTTTATCTGTCTTTATCCGAAACAACAAAAAAGAAGAACGAAATGTTCCAAGAATTCCAATAAATTATCGGTCGGAAAAACACAAAATCTCCCCATCCCCCCAAAAAATCTTCAGGAAACGACGAACAAAATACCAAGAGATTTTGATTTTTTTTGTACAAACTATCTGCGTTTTTGTACAAAACATTTTGTTTTTTGTACAAAAACGCAGAAAAGAAGGAAACGATTTTCCAACCCTATGCAGAACTTTTCCGAACAGCCCCAGCACAAGTTTTTCTATTTTCGGCAAAAGCCCTGCCGGACACTTATTCATCCACTGATTCAGGAAGCAAGTCTGCCTGAATATTATTCATGCTTCCCCATAAACTATAACGGGCTTCGGGATTCATACGCTCCAGCAAACGCAACACTTCCTTCATGTCCGAACGATGAGAATCCTTTTCATACGGACAGTTCTTTATCTGCTTGCGATAACCTCTGACCTGCGCCATCTCTATCAGATCGGCTTCGTGCACCAGACACATCGGGCGGATTATGGTCATATCAAACTTCCGCATCACCAGACGTGGAGGCATGGTACTGAATGCTCCCTGAAACGTCATGTTCATCAGCAGTGTTTCCAGAATATCATCCATGTGATGCCCCAAAGCTATCTTGTTACACCCCTGCTCCTTTGCTACCGTAAAGAGCGCCTTCCGACGGTTCCACGAACAGAGGAAGCACGGCGACTTACGGGTATCTGTCGACGGATCGAAAGATGTTTCATAGCGCACAAAGGGAACCCCCAGCTCTTCTGCGTACGCACGCAAGTAATCCATATCCGACTCGTAAGCAATATTCGTCATGACAACATGTGCAGCAACAACCGAAAAACGAGGCTTGTATATACGCGAACGGCTCGCAAGCAGCTCCAGCAAAGCCAGCGAGTCTTTCCCTCCCGACAGGCCTACCAGTATCTTGTCGCCATCCTCTATCAGTCCATACTGCACAACACCTTTATTAAAACGTTTCTCGATGCGTCGCATCAGCTTATCTTCTTCTGTCAATTTTCCCATACACTTATGTAAACCTAAAAACGGGGATAAAATTACACGAAAAGAACGATTCCCGAAAGATTTTGAAAAATAGAATACCGAAATAGACAAAATTTCGAAGAAACTTCGTATTTTTGAAAATGACATTTTGAAAACAACACGAAAAATATCATGAACAAGAAATATACACTAGCACTTATCGGTTTATGCTACATGGGAAGCGCTTCTGCACAATCGCTTACCCAAGCCAAACAATGGTTCGAAGAAGGAAAATTCGCCGAAGCAAAACCCGTATTCCAGAAGCTCGTAAAGCAAGCCCCGTCGAACGCCAATTATAATTTCTGGTACGGAGCATGCTGCTACGAAACCGGCGACCTGAAAGAAGCCCAGCCTTATCTGGAAAAAAGTGCTGCCAGAAAAGTAATAAACGCTTACTTATACCTGGGAAAATTATATTATTCCATGTACCGTTTCGATGAAGCTACAGAAAACATCGAAGAGCATATAGAATGGCTGGAAAAGAAAAAACGCGACACATCCGAAGCCGAAAAGGAACTCGACCGCTGCCTTCAGGGTGCACGCATGCTGCGTGGTACAGAAAACGTAGCTGTGATAGACAGTTTCGTGGTAGATAAAAACGACTTCTTGTCCGCCTATAAGCTGAGCAAAGAATCGGGAACGATTTCCATGAGCGAAGACGGATCGGGAACTTCCTTCATCAACGAACTGGGAGATAAAATGATTTTTACCCAAGCATCCGGCGATGGAGAAACTCATTTGTATTCACGCATCAAACTGATAGACAAATGGGAAGATGCTAAGCTTCTGGAAGGGCTGAACGAAAGCGGGCACAACCAGAACTATCCTTTCATGGCTTCCGACGGTATTACACTTTACTTTGGAGCACAAGGAAGTGAAAGCATGGGCGGATATGATATTTTTGTTACCCGATACGACTCTGACGACAACACCTATCTCCGCCCGGACAATATCGGCATGCCGTTCAATTCTCCATACAATGACTATATGTACGCCTTGGACGACCTGAACGACTTGGGATGGTTTGCCTCCGACCGTTATCAGCCGGAAGGAAAAGTTTGCATTTATGTATTCGTCCCCAACGAAAGCAAACAGGTATACGACTACGAAAATACAGACCCACAAGCCATTATTGACGCAGCCTGTCTGAAGGAAATAAAGAAGACGTGGAGTGATGTCGACAAAGTCCGTATTGCCAGACAGCATCTGGCACAAGTAATGTACGGCAACAATACGGAAAAGAAAAAAGGAGATTTCCAGTTTATAGTAGATGATAATGCTGTTTACCATACATTGTCCGACTTCCGTTCCAAAGAAGCACGCCAGTTGTATGCTTCTCTTATGCAAAAAGAGAAGGACCTTGCATCGATGGAAGAATCGTTAGAGAATCTGCGCAAAGCATATCAGCAAAGTAACAAGGCGGGAAAAGAGAAACTTGCTCCCGGTATACTTGATAAAGAAAAACGGACCAACGAACTGCGTCGTGAACTGGAAGAGCTGACTCTCTCCGTACGCAATACCGAGCTGAAGGCATTGAAACAGTAAAATTAGTACAACCTAACCCTAACTAACAACATGGAAATACTGATTATCATAGCACTTATAGTAGCAGGTCTGCTGCTTTTTGCAGTAGAAGTGTTCCTTGTTCCGGGCATTACCCTTGCAGGTATTGCCTCAGGAATCAGCCTGCTCTATGCCATTTACTACGCATTCCACAATGTGGATACGCAGACAGGATTCATTACACTGGCTATTGTAGTTGCCGGAATAATCGGTGTTACCATCTGGTTCATGCGCTCCAAAACCGTAGACCGTTTGTCCCTCAAAAAGACACTCGACTACAAACCCCAGCCACTGAAAGGAACAAACATTCAAGTAGGCAACACAGGTACGTCACTGACCCGCCTTACCCTGATAGGAAACGCAGAAATAAACGGACACATTGTCGAAGTACAGTCTGCCGACGGATTTATCGAAGAACGTACTCCCGTACGTGTGGTCCGCATAGACAACAGCACAGTGTACGTAGTACGCTGCAACCAGCAGTAATCTTTAACCTTAAATACCATTTGAATTATGATTGATTCCTATTATCTCCCGTTCATCCTGGCCATTGGAGGCGTCATTTTATTGGCAGTCTTCTTCCATTACGTGCCCTTCTTTCTCTGGCTTTCTGCCAAGGTTTCGGGTGTACGTATCTCGCTCGTCCAGCTTTTTCTGATGCGAATCCGCAACGTTCCGCCCTATGTGATCGTACCGGCTATGATAGAAGCCCACAAGGCAGGACTGAGTACCATTACCCGCGATGAACTGGAAGCCCACTATATGGCAGGCGGACATGTAGAAAAGGTGGTGCACGCACTGGTGTCGGCTTCGAAAGCCAATATCGATCTTTCGTTTCAAATGGCAACAGGAATAGATCTTGCAGGACGTGACGTGTTCGAAGCCGTACAGATGTCCGTCAATCCGAAAGTCATCGATACGCCCCCCGTAACAGCCGTAGCCAAAGACGGTATCCAGCTCATTGCCAAGGCACGTGTGACCGTACGTGCCAACATCCGCCAACTGGTCGGTGGAGCCGGCGAAGATACCGTTCTGGCACGTGTAGGCGAAGGTATCGTTTCGTCCATCGGCTCGTCTGAAAACCACAAGTCGGTACTCGAAAATCCGGACTCTATCTCCAAACTTGTACTGTGCAAGGGGCTGGATGCAGGTACAGCTTTCGAAATTCTGTCCATCGATATTGCCGATATCGACATAGGCCGTAATATCGGAGCTTCCCTGCAAATAGACCAGGCAAACGCAGACAAAAACATCGCTCAGGCAAAAGCAGAGGAACGCCGCGCCATGGCAGTAGCTCTGGAACAGGAAATGAAAGCAAAAGCTGAAGAAGCCCGCGCCAATGTTATACAAGCTGAAGCAGAAGTCCCGAAGGCAATGGCCGAGGCTTTCCGCAACGGCAATCTGGGTATCATGGATTATTACCGGATGAAAAACATCCAGGCTGATACCGATATGCGAAGCAGCATTGCCCGTCCTGATGCGAATCCAGCCGGACACGAGCCTATCGGCAAATAAAGCCTCGGCAGCCCCATCAAGAAATTCAACAGACTAAATAAAAAAATAACTCTTATGAAAAAGTATTTTCCACCCTCAGAATTAATTATAAACGAAGATGGCTCTGTATTTCACCTCCATGTGAAACCGGAACATCTGGCAGACAAGGTAATTCTCGTAGGCGATCCCGGACGAGTGGCGCTTGTCGCATCTCACTTCGAGAGCAGAGAATGTGAAGTAGAAAGCCGTGAATTTCATACCGTAACCGGTGTATATAAGGGAAAACGAATTACAGTTACCTCTACCGGAATTGGTTGTGACAATATAGACATTGTGATGAACGAACTCGATGCGCTGGCAAACATCGATTTTCAGACACGTGAAGAGAAAGATACTTTCCGCCAACTGGAACTGGTACGAATCGGAACTTGCGGTGGCTTACAGCCTTATACGCCTGTAGGAACCTTCATCTGTTCTGAAGTATCGGTAGGATTCGACGGACTCTTGAACTTTTATGCAGGCAGAAATGCCGTATGCGACTTACCGATGGAACGTGCTCTTCTGAATCATCTGGGATGGAGCGGTAATATGTGCGCACCGGCACCTTACGTCATCCATGCCAACAAAGAACTGGTAGAACGTATTGCCGGAACAGACATGATACGAGGTGTCACAGTGGCCTGTGGCGGATTCTTTGGTCCTCAGGGCAGACAGCTCCGTATTCCACTTGCCGACCCTCATCAGAATGAAAAGATAGAAAGCTTCGAATATCAGGGACATCGCATCACGAACTTCGAAATGGAAAGTTCGGCACTGGCAGGTCTGGCACGTCTGCAAGGACACAAGGCTACTACAGTGTGCATGGTGATAGCCAATCGCGTAGCCCAAGAAGCCAATACGGGCTACAAGAACCAGATAGACGATCTGATAAAAATCGTGCTGGAGCGTATCTGATCGTTATCAGTACATAGCAAAATACCTGAAACCGTTTTCATCTTCTTGCAGGAAGAACGGCTTCAGGTATCGTCAATTAATCGTTTCGGGAGATTCAAATCAAGAGTCCGATGATATACTGTCAGGCAATCGTTCAGAAATAACTTCAGCTATCGCCTGATTTATTCGAATGCGGTACAACGACCATCCCCATAAATAAAGAAATAACACAGAAGAAAACTTTCTCGCTCTAACCAGAAGAATCTGTAAAAGACGTTACTTCTGAAAACAAAATCTATCATTAAAAAAGAGGGATAGCCGTAAAATATCAGACTCTAATGCTTATACAAGGACAGCTTGTCTACCCCCGCAACATTCAAACGAACATTATCATTTTTATGGAAGCAAGTTTCAAACAAGACAATAAACTAAACAAAGCAGAACGTTATCAAACATTTCTTACACAATTCGCTCCACTCATAGAAGGAGAAAAGAACGAAATCAGTGTACTGGCCAATACCTGTGCCGCTTTGAAAGAAGCATTTGACTTTTTCTGGGTGGGCTTTTATCTGGTACACAGCGGCGAACTTCATCTGGGACCGTTTCAGGGAAGTGTAGCCTGCTATCGTATCAAAAAAGGACGTGGGGTATGCGGTACCGCTTGGTCGGAAGTACAGACGCAGGTCGTACCCGACGTAGACCAGTTTCCGGGACATATAGCATGCAGTTCCCTCTCCCGTTCGGAAATCGTTGTTCCGATAATCGTCAACGGAGAAGTGAAAGGTGTGCTCGACATCGACAGCGACCAGCTGAATACATTTGATGAAACCGACCGAATTTATCTCGAAAAAGTAGTCGGCCTCCTCATCCGGGAGCTTTACTCCCCACAATAATATTGTCCAAACTTTTCCGGAAATAAGCCGAAAAAGCCGTATCTTTGTGCGATTTAAAAAGCAAGAAAATATCGTGAATATACAACAAACAGAAGATACTATTTGTGCCATTGCTACCGCTCAAGGCGGAGCCATCGGCACGATCCGTGTTTCGGGAACTCAGGCTATTGCCATCACCGACCGAATTTTTACTCCTGCCTCGGGCAAGCCACTGGCAGAACGTAAGCCGTATACACTGACATTCGGACACATTCTCTCTCCCGAGGGTGAAGTGATAGACGAAGTACTGGTCAGCCTTTTCCGTGCCCCTCATTCTTATACCGGTGAAGACTCTGTAGAGATATCCTGCCATGGCTCGTCCTACATCCTGCAACAGGTCATGCAACTCCTTATTAAGAATGGATGTCGCGCAGCCGGACCGGGTGAATATACCCAGCGTGCTTTTCTGAACGGCAAGATGGACTTGAGTCAGGCAGAAGCCGTAGCCGACCTGATTGCCTCAACTTCTGCCGCCACACACCGCATGGCCATGAACCAGATGCGCGGCGGATTCAGTCGCGAACTGTCTGCCTTGAGAGAAAAGCTGCTTCACCTGACTTCCCTCATGGAGCTGGAACTGGATTTCAGTGACCACGAAGAACTGGAGTTTGCCGACCGTTCGGAACTGGAAGAAATAGCCCGTCAGATAGAACAAGTCATCAGTCATCTGGTCGACACCTTCAGTGTCGGCAACGCATTGAAGAACGGTGTGCCAGTTGCCATCGTGGGAGAAACCAATGCGGGTAAATCGACTTTGCTGAATGCGTTACTAAATGAAGAACGAGCTATCGTAAGTGATATCCACGGCACGACACGCGATGTCATCGAAGATACGATGAATTTAGGTGGTGTCACCTTCCGCTTTATCGATACAGCCGGAATCCGTGACACGACTGATACCATCGAAAACTTGGGTATCGAACGCAGTTTTCAGAAACTGGAGCAGGCAAACATTGTGCTTTGGGTGATCGATGCTACTTGTGCTGAGGAACAATATCGTGAACTGGCTGAAAAGATTCTTCCCCGATGTGAGGGCAAGCATCTGGTTATCGTTCTAAATAAATCGGATCTCCTGCCTTCGGATAACGCTTATTCTTCTGAAAGCAATGATTCGATGAATCAGAATATAGCCAGTCGGGAAGCTGGTACTCCCAACGTTACGAGTCTGGAGTCGACTTCCTCTGCCAATCTGACGTTTCCAAACCTGCCCGAAGATGCTTGTGCCATTTCTCTTTCTGCTAAACAAAAAGAGGGTATTTCTCAACTTCAGAAGCAATTGGTAGATTTTGCAGCCTTGCCTGACCTTTCACAAAATGATGTGGTGGTAAGCAATATCCGTCACTATGAAGCATTGAGCCGTGCACTGGAGGCTATTCATCGGGTACAAGACGGTCTGGCCATGCATCTCTCCGGTGATCTGGTGAGCCAGGATTTACGTGAATGTCTTTTCCACCTGGCTGAGATCGTGGGCGGGGAAATCACTAATGATGAGGTGCTGGGGAATATATTCAAGCATTTCTGCATCGGCAAATAACTATCTGATTATCAAATAGTTAAATTGACTATAATCGATTAATATGGCGCTCTTTACGGGCGCCTTTTTTGTTGCTCAAGTATCGTTGATAATCGTTGCTAAGCCTTTTTACGCCATTTTTTGTACCTCCTGTGTACCTCACCACGAAAATCCGAGGATTATCGTTGGCAAGGTCGTGGAGAA
>NZ_DBMACV010000100.1:0-8813 GCF_057861905.1 Phocaeicola sp.
TACCAATAATCGTATAAGAATGGATACCAGTCTTGAATCCATTTATAAGATTGTTGACCACATTCTGAGCGTTAGGAGTTACAATATATTGCATCCCTTTAGCAAACCCATTTTCTATATTGGCTGATAAATTAAATGTCTGCATTGTCGTAGTAATTATTTAAAACCATCATCGGATCAATATCTTGAATAAATTGCATCTGCCGGATTCCTGCTACGTCACTATAGTTTACAAAGTTATTATACTTTTCTGCGATATATTTTAACATGTTTATTGTCTCCAAATCCGACATACAAAAGATTAAACCTAATTCTTGCAAAAGCTCATAAGGAGCAGTTCGCTCCTCTCCTTTTAACTTGACTAAACCATAAAAGAAGATTTCAGGTGTAACCTGTCTTTTACCCTCTATATTAAAGAAATAGGCTTTATTATTATCGCTATCCATTCTTATTAAGTCAAGGTCAAGAAGTAAAGAAGAATAATCCTCGTTTGAAGAAGCCTTTTGTGGAATGACATAATTCAACAATAAAACTCCTATATCTTTTTTTACAGTATTCTCATTAAACAAACTATACTTATTATCTTCTAAAAGTCGTCTTTTCACATAAGACAAAACTTGAGCTCGATCAAACTCTTTTCGCTCTTTCTGTAAGCCTTTAAAAAGCCAATCATACAATGTAGCTTCACCACTTGTCACAATCGTAAAATGCAACAACCATAGCGTGGCCAAATCCTCCATATATTTATCTCGACCCGCAACTTCATCAAAAAGATAATCAGCCAACTCACTTAAATCCTTCCCATCATACAGGCCAAAAGATTTCAACCAAAAACGAATCGATGAAACCATATTCTTCCCTACGCCTAAGTCAATTACTGCATCAGGAGCATTAAAATTTCTTTCACGCTTCACAAAGTCATATCCTTTTTTTAGCCACAAAGACTTACAAGGGAATGATTCATGACCTGAAAATGTATACTTTATATTCATACAAATCTTATTAACTGAGATAAATACCTAAAAGACTTCTTAATAACAGTCCTTTTTAAATGTACAAAAATACGATGATTTATTGAAATCACAAAGGACGAATGAACACTTAAAAACAGGAATCTAGAGTCTTTTTAATATATTCATCTCATAATCAAGTTCCAGAAAAGTCACCCCACTCATAAGTCCATTTCACTCTTTCTCCCCACCACATACACCGGCTGATACTTCGTCCCCGCATTCTTCAACACCCCATCCTTCACCAGTTCCCGAATCACCCGCGTAGACTTCGACGAATTGAACCCAGTGAGCCGTTCAAAGTCACGGCGTTGCAGGAAAGAATGCGCCTTGAAATACTCCGCTAATTTCTGTTTCACCTCTTCCTCGTCCAGTTTGGTAGAATGATGCGCCTCGTCCACCTTGCGCTCCAGATACACACTCTGGAAACGGTCAATCAAGTCTTTGTCGGGCGTGAACTTGATGCTTCTCACCTGTACATCGTCATCCTTAATATACTTCGGATTAATGTCTGGCGCACATTTCAGGCTCAGACTGAAATAGCCGATTCCTTCCAGATGCACTGCATATCCGTTGCTCAGGTTCTCATAAAGCTCATCGTTCAGGGCCGTGATGACAGCTGCCACATCGGCTGGAGAGGCGGTACATTTCTTGCGTATCGCTTCACGGACTTCACGGGTGGTCACCACGTCTTTGGTAATCACTTTTGCATGCAACTTCGGTACGGAAACTCCCTCCTTTACCGGATTCTCAAACAGGTCAAATTTTATAGCCATAATCGTTTTAGTTATATTGTAATTATACTTTTTTCAAAACGCTTATACAAAAATACCTCGACACGTAGCTGTCAAGGTCGCGACACGAACGTGACGAGACATCAGCACGAACGTGTCAAGACCTCGTCACGTACGTGTCGAGGTAAATTTAACTCAAATTTTAGAAAAATGCAAGAAAATGCTAACTAATTTTAGTTCTAATCCATACCTAGCAACGTCACTCCATAAAAGGAGTTTTTTTACTTTAAATTCTTATCAATTTGATGGATTAATTTGAAAGACAAACGCTTATGGAAGTTCTGAAAAGTCTAAGGTAACGATTTGGAGATTGTGCTAATTTCAGTACTTTACAGTCTCATACTTATGAACAACTTTTATAGGACAAAGATACTATTTTTTTTGAATAAGAGAATAATTTCACAGGAAAAATAGAAATTTTATGGGGAAGTGTTCTGATAGCATGTCGTTGTAGATTGTAGGGAGGGGATGTAAAACGGCAGGCACATAGAATTTCCGATATTCAGAAAGCCGTATTCCCAAAATAGAGATTATTTTTGAAAGAATCACATAATCCGCTAAGAATAAAAGTTTATGCGGATCATCAAAAAACGAGGTAACGAGTTGGCAACCGTTCTGGTTTCTACATACTTGCATCAATTGCGTTGATGTGCAACTCACTTTATGTAAAGGTACGATTTTTTACGGAACATGCAAAACACCTTTGATTTTTCTTTTTTAGCAACCGTCAAAAACAATCTTTCGGTTTCATATCCCGGTCACAAAGGCGGTACAGTCTCTTTATGGAAAGTAAACAAAGGTCAGGCAGGATTGAAACAGACTGTTACGAGAACAGTCAGAAAAGGATTGCATACAGGAATTACAGTCTGATACCGGGCAGGGGACGACTTTGTGCCAAAGTCCAAAAAGAGGTTCTTTTTCCAGACGGCAAACTCCCTCACCTCTAAAAAACAGTCTGTGGCTGGCGCACGCAAACGTCCAGCCTTTATGCGGACAGTCTTAATGCCCGCAGCCTGTACAAGTGCGTAAAAAACAGGTAAATGGAATCTTCATCCGCTTCCCCGCGCCTTGCCGACACTCCTATATTCCCGTTCCAACACCTGCTCGATCTCGCTCCTCTTGTACAAGACCTTGCCACCAAGTACATAGTAAGGCAGCGTGCCGTTGCTCCGATACTCGCCCAATGTCCTGCGGCTGACTTTCAGCATACACGCCACCTCACTGTCGCACAGGTACACGTCTTCTTTTGGCGGAACCGCGCCATCTCCGAAAATGCCGTCAATCATCGCCGACAGCCGGTCGATACGCTCGTGGATGGACTGCATCCACGCATCGTCTTTCGTTTTCAATTCATTAAACATTATATAGATTAATTTGTTATATGACTCATTTTGTGACTGATTCTGAAGTTGTGTAATCCACAAGCAATAAGAATCACCATATCTTCGAAACCGAATTTATGGCATCTGAATCGTTCTTTGACAATACGGCATTTTTTCATACCACCTATGGCATGCTCCACTTTAATCCTAACTCCGGAAATCCGCTTGTTCTCTTGTTTTTCAACACAAGTAAGCTCTTTCCCTTTAGGTTTCTTTTTGGGCATGCATATTTCAACTCCATCCGGTTTGTGTCCGATGAAACCTGTATCCTGCCAGAGCCTAATACCTTTGGGAAGTAGAAGAGGTTCTTCATCACAAATCTTTTTGTCATGGACATGACCTTTGTATGTGGAGCTCAACCATACAATCCGAAGATTGTTAGTACATAACAGGTTATTCTTTATGCTATGAGTTTTTTTTACCACTATAGCATGCAGACTGCCAGTCTTCATCCAAAGGACGCTGAATAGGTCGCTCGGTTCCGTCCAACAAGACTTCTTCGCACCCTTGAAGAATGTGTATCAGACGTTTGGAGTTACGGTCAGGCAATTCACCAAGCGTTTTCAATGTACGCCGGAGAATCTCAGAAAGAAGGTGAATCCATCTATTGGCCTGGGGCTGGGTCATCTCAAACTGAATAGCATGGAGTTCCTGAAGGGGATTGGTCTTCAGATATACCAATATGAAGAACATTTTGTCCTGAATCAGAGACAACACTGTTGTAAGATATACGTTGGCGCACTTTACCTTCCAAGGTAAAATGGCTGTAATATTCATCCCAATGGTACTTGAAAGTTATTAGCAAAGCGTCAAACTCAGCAGGAGTTAATCCTGTCGCAGCAAGCACTTGGCTATGACGGTGGCGAATCTTGTCGTAATACATCAATTGAACTTTTTAGATCACAAAGATAAATCAAAGAACGCTTTAATCAATTATTCGATATAAACTCTATTATACATACTGCTCATTTGTCTTTTGTTGATACTTCAGTTCAATTCCTTCAAATGGTGTGCCCCCTGTAGCGTGCATCCTTGCGTCTGTCCTCCACTTTCGTGACGATACGCTCCACGTCTTCCGGCAGGTAATAGGTACGGTTGCCTATCTTGGTATAGGCGAGCGTGCCGTTATCCCGCAAGGTCTGCAAGGTGCGCTTGCTGATTTTCAGCTTCAGGCAGACATCCTGGTGGTCGAGCCAGCCAGCCGTCCTCTTCACGCCTTTCAAATCCAGATGGGGATTCCCTCCACCCTATGTATGAACCGTTCGATTTTCATGGCAAATTCCTCGAACGCCTTCCTTTCAAAACATACGGTTTCCATAACAATCCGATTTTATGTTGATACTTCAAATTCATACCATCCGGAGAAACGGTCACTCGTGGTGCCGGTATAACAGCGCATGGAAGAATTTAATCTGAAAACTGACCGTGCAGATGTTATTGTTCCCGCCGCTGAGATATTTCTGATAATTGCAGGTATTGTCAAAGCTGAGTATATCCATGTTCCGGTCATTGGCTTAGCAGATGGTATTATTGACAATTTGTATGCCATATACCTGAAAACGGAATAAAAGGAATTGTGCATAGCTGTTTTAACTAGGGGATATTCAGTAAATCCTATAAAATTAGCCAACTAATTCATACTAAAAGTATTGCGAATTAGTTGGCTTTTTGTATCTTTAGGTATTTCCCCTAAAATTTTGAAGAACGATTGACAAATGCTTCAGCGGAGTCGTTCAATGCTAAAATCAAAGCTCTTCGAAGCCAGTTTAGAGGGGTGGCTGATCTGAAATTCTTCATGTTCAGACTGGCTAGGCTATACGCTTAAAGGAAAGCTTGCCAACCGGAAAAATCCGCTGCCCCTGGAAAAAGCAGCATAGCCAAAAGAAAATATAGCAGAACTGTAAAATATAAAAGAGTTTGTGCCAACGTTTTGACACAAACTTAGCAGATTACTATTCAGCTGATACCTATTCTGAAAGATGTAAACAACTTGTTTCTTAGATAGCCTTATAAATATTCTACTACTTATTACAGTTCATTTAGAAATGTTATTCTCACTTTTATTCCTCCGCTTTTTCACTTGCTCCACTGCTTCAGATATGATTCCCTTGTTTTCAAAACGCTGCGTGTAATTAGTGTAATCCGGGTGAATACGTTCGTAAGTTGGGTCAGTGAATAAGGGACTCGTAATAATGTGGTCCGCAGTCGAACGGTTACAGCAGAAAACAATATTTTCAACTCCAGCCAGTCTGGTCAATGCTTTCACATCCGTATCATGCGGCTGTAGTGTCATCGGATCTGTAAAAAAGAACAGATAGTCTATTTCTCCTTCTACGATCCGCGAACCAATTTGCTGGTCACCTCCTAAAGGACCAGATTTCAGGATTGTGATATCCCATTTGATTTCAGGATGTTTTTCTTCAAGGGCTTTTTTAATTAGTGTACCGGTTGTACCCGTACAATAGAATTTATGTCCTATCAGACGTTCCGAGTTCCAGAGAACCCACTCTATCATGTCTTTTTTCATTGCATCGTGTGCAACAAGTCCAATTCTACGAACAATTGTTTCCATAAAGCTAAATTATTTTATTTTTATATGATAATTATAATAACAAAAAAACTAATTCTATTGAAGGCCGGAGGATGACCGGATAAATCTGAGCAATTCTTTGTTTGCCTGGCTATCCATGACGGTTTCCCGTTTTTCTTCAAAAAGATTGAGTGTTGTGGAGCATTCCCCACAGATGTCAATGCCTACTACCTGTTCTTTCTGAAGAATAACAGCCAGCAGTTTCTCCAATTCCCATAAGCTGAGAGAACCTTGATCCCAGTTTGTTGCTGCCGAAGCCGGATTCAAGACATCCTTGTCTATGGAAATGTAAACCGGTCCGTTGATATGTCCGGAAGAAAAGTTCTGCCAACCCTCTTCGTGCATGAGCGTAGTTTCACTGTAAAACCGAACTTGTCTTTCATATCCTTTCGGCACAGCCTGTATCAGTTTGTCTGAAGAACCTACGATAATTACTTTCTTGCAGTTGTTGTTATGGTCCAATATATCCTTTACCCAACTTCCGCAAGAAAGTATGTTGTCAAACAACGGTGGCTGCATATCGGGATGGTGGTCGAACACAATCAGCGAAAACGGAGTTTCAAGTTTGTCTGTCCAGAATTTAGTCAAATAATGATAATTGCCTGAATCGATGAAATGGACTCCCTCCGCCGGATAATCAGCAATCATCCCCTTCAAAGCCAAAGCCCCCTCCCTGTCACAGTAGCCATCTGTACCATAAAGATGACGACAATCCAGCCATATAAATTTATTGTTCCGGGCAAACGCCTCGTAGTCATACACTCCCGTGAAGTTCATGATGATGATCGGCCATGCTATCCGTTTATCTGTTTTTTGATTTTGCCCGCTCATACGTTGTTTTTGCATATCCTTTTACTGTTCATTAAAACCATCGTACATAACAGAAATCTTGTCGGTGAGGTAACAAAGCATTCTTGGGATACATACGGAAGGCCTGCTTGAAGCTTCCAGCGTTGAAAATGCCGGATGTCGCCTTAAAGGTATATAAATTCCCATTCTTGGAAACCGGCAAAAGGGGAATAACCTCATATATGTGATCCTGACCGTCTTCACGCCTGATAATGACCGATTCTATTCCGATTGCGTCATCCAGGCCTTTCTCATCAACGACAACCGTCACCTCATATTCCTTTCCGGCTTCAACCGTGGCATTCAGCCCATTCCCTGCCTCTATGGATTTGATTTCTATGGCATCCCATCTGCTTCGGACGTTTGCTTTCCAGTCAGCCATCATTTTCGCCTTCGCAAAGTTGTCGGCTGCCAGAATGTGGAAATGCTCTGACAGTTTGTTATAGAACCTGTCATAGTAGTCGTCCAACTGTCTTTTCATGGTAAAATGGGGAGCGATTTGTGCGATTGAGTTCTTGATATACTTGACCCAGTCTTCCGAATAGTTCTTCCCCCCATGCTCGTAATACAGTGGCAGGATGTCATGCTCCAACAAATAATAGATGGCTTCGGCATCCAGCTGGTTTTGGTACTGTTCATTCTGATAAGTCCTTTTATCAGTCAGTGCCCATCCAGCATCCTTACGGTATCCTTCATACCACCAACCGTCCAGCACGGAGAAATTAAGCACACCGTTCATCAATGCCTTCTCGCCCGACGTACCCGAAGCTTCTGCCAACCGCGTAGGGGTGTTCATCCAAATATCCACCCCCGAGATAAGATGGCGTGCCAGGTCCATGTCGTAATTCTCCAAGAATATGATTTTACCTAAAAATTCCGGACGCCGGGATATTTCCACGATTTGCTTGATCAGCCCCTGCCCGGCACCGTCATTGGGATGGGCTTTGCCTGCAAAGATGAACTGTACCGGATATTTCGGATTATTCACAATCCTGGCAAGTCGGTCTATATCCGTGAACAGAAGATGAGCCCTCTTATATGTAGCAAAACGGCGTCCGAAGCCTATTAGAAGAGCATCGGGATTGAATCTCTCAAAAATGGAAACGCTCAATGCCGGATCAACCTGACTCCTGAGCCAGTCCTTGCTGCATTTGCTTTTGATATAGTCCAGCAATTTTGCTTTCTGTTTTAACCGGGTATTCCATATCTCTTCATCTGGGATGCCATAGACAGCCTCCCAGATTTTCTGATTGGACTGGTCACAGAAAAAGTTCTCATCAAAATTGTCCTTGAAAAGCTTTTTCCATTCTGCCGCACACCAGGTAGGCAGATGTACCCCGTTGGTTACATAACCCACATGGTTCTCTTCCGGGAAGTATCCCTTCCAGATCGGCGCAAACATTTGCTGGGATACCGATTTATGCAACTTGCTGACACCGTTTACCTCCTGGCAGGTCTTGCAGGCGAAGACAGACATGCAGAAACGTTCCTCCTTGTCTCCCGGATTGTGACGCCCGAGATCCATCAGGTTATCCCAGGTTATACCCAACTTGCCAGGATATCCCTTCATATATTTATTGAAAAGCCCTTCGTCAAAATAATCATGACCAGCGGGTACGGGAGTATGTACGGTATAAAGTGAGGAAGCACGTACCAGCTCCATGGCCTGCCCGAAATTCAAGCCGCCATTTATGTAATCACAAAGCCGCTGGATATTGATCAGTGCGGCATGCCCCTCATTACAGTGATATACATCTTTCGTTATACCTAAAGCTCTCAGCGTTATCATCCCGCCTATGCCAAGCAGTATTTCCTGTTTTAGCCGATTCTCCCAGTCGCCTCCATACAGATGGTGAGTGATAGGGCGGTCAAACTCACTGTTGAGTTCATTGTCCGTATCCAGCAGATAAAGGGGAATACGCCCCACACTGGCTTTCCAAACATTGGCATGTACCACAAAACTGTCGGCATAGGGGACGTGGATTACCAGTTGTTTCCCATCCGGTTGCATTACCTTTTCAATCGGGAGCTGCCCGAAATTCTGCGCTTTATAATTGACTGTCTGCTGGCCGTCCATGGAAAGCGACTGGTCAAAATAACCGTAACGGTACAAAAGTCCTATGGCACAAAGGTCCACATTGCTGTCCGACGCCTCTTTCAGGTAATCCCCCGCCAACATTCCCAAACC
>NZ_DBMACV010000101.1:0-8810 GCF_057861905.1 Phocaeicola sp.
TTCCTGCTCCCTTTCCTTTCAGAATGTCATCTCTTCAACGTCTTTCCCTCTCGAAAGCGGGTGCAAAATTACGCTCTTTTTCGCAAACTCCAACTTTTACACGACTTTTTTTTGACCGTTTTTCAAAGTTTTTTCGTAAGACGCTGGAAAACAGGTATATTACGCGGCATATTTCTTCAGCATACACAGAAGGAGGAGGAAAACATGCACAATAATATTTATTGCGCGGGCGGGCGCATGTGCGCGAAGGAAAACACACCGCATTATCCGCTAAAAGCGGCACAATGGAAAAACAACGCCTTCTCTTCATCAAAACAACGGCATATTTCCACCTAAAATACACCTTCTTTTTTAAAAATTACAGCATATTTTTTTCAGCATAATGAACAGGCTGATTATCAGCAATGACGGAAAAAGGACTATATACTGAATTTTGCTATCAGTTTCTGACATAAATCCAGATCAAGCTAGCAGGTTAAATTCCCTACCATATACATGCAGGATATAAATAAAAGGCTCTACACACATAAAAGTATTACAAATAGAAACCAAAATGCAGAAAACAAATGCTTAAAATTTATCTTTTCAAAAAAAATATACAAAATATTAATTCGTTAATATATTTTCCATACGTTTGCATCCGTAATCTTACAATAACTAATAACTATGAATTTAAAGAAGCATTCTAATTGCTTGTCGCAAGCCATCCCCCCAATCAAAAGTTGGCTACATGGCAACAAGCTTAACTATCTGGCTCTGACCGCAAGTGTTTTTCCAATCGCTAGCCCACAGATACATGCAGCCACGGAAAAACAATCTTAACCAAACTGTTCAATCTGCTCAAAGCGATAAAGTTACCTACCAAGGCGTTGTCATCAATGAAAACGGCAATCCTTTACTGGGTGTAAACATTACCTATAAAAATGCTCATGGAGTAGGAGTCATAACAGATATAGACGGTAAATTTACTTTTGCCATCCCCTCAAACATCCACTCGCTCATATTCTCATATGTCGGAATGAAAACACAGACGGTTCGTGTTTCCAATCCTTCCGAGAAATTAAAAGTCCGCCTGGAACCGGATGCCGTATCCTTACAGGAAACCGTAATTACCGGTATCTATACCCGAAAGGCTGAAAGCTTTACCAGATCTATGGCTACTTATTCGGAAAAAGAATTGAAAACAGTCGGCAACCAGAATGTTCTGCAAAGTTTGAAAGTACTTGACCCATCTTTCATCATTCTGGAAAATAATCTTGCCGGATCTGACCCGAATGCAACCATGAACCTCAATATCGGAGGTAACACCAACATCGTAGGTCTGGAAACAGAATATAGCACCAACCCTAATTTATTCTGGATGGATTTGAAACCACTCTATCGACCATTACTGACCTGAGTATGGACCGAGTAGCAAGGATCACGATCTTGAAAGATGCTTCATCTACTGCTATTTACGGTTCAAAAGCAGCCAATGGTGTAGTAGTTGTGAAAACAAAAAAGCCAGAGGCCGGAAGACTGAAATTCAACTATAACGGTAACTTCGGTATCGAATGGGCAGATTTGACTGACTATAACCTGATGAACTCTTCCGAAAAACTTGAATATGAAAGACTAGCTGGCTATTATGGTTCACTCGACTCAAACGGTAATATCATCGATGAGTATTACAGGAGTCTTTATAACCAGCGTTTGCTGGGAAGTAAGCAGGGAATTGATTCATACTGGCTGAACGAGCCTTTGCAAACAGGTTTCACCCAAAGCCATAACATCTTTGCCGAAGGAGATGATGCCGCTTTCCGCTACGGTATCGGTATGACTTACACACAGACAAACGGTGTAATGAAAAACTCCAGCCGTGACATTCTGAACGGAAACGTACAATTAACTTACCGTATTGATAAGTTTGCATTTACCAACCAGACCAACATCACTAATACTGATGTAGAAAATCCAACAGTTTCGTTCAGTAAGTTTGCACAAACTAACCCATTTTACGACAAATACAATGAATATGGAGAAGTAGAGCAAGTCATGGAAAAGATTATACCTGCCACTTCCGGAACCCAGTATATCACCAATCCTCTGTGGGACTTCAATCAGAGCAGCTATGACAAGAGCAACCAGTTGACCTTTGTCAACAACTTCCAGATTGAATACCGTCCGATATCGGAACTACGCATCAGAGGAAAGTTCGGTCTTACTGTAGGACGCTATAATGCCCAGGTATTCAAATCACCGGAAATGAGTGAGTTGCCGACTACCGAAGTTCTGAAAAAAGGAAGCTATAACGAATCGAACACAAAATCTTCTTCATACGACGGAAGCTTAGACATTTCTTATGGTAAGACTTTCGGTGAACATACTGTCAACGCTATCGGAGGTATGCAAATCAGCGAAAACCAATCTAACTTATCTATCTTCCAAGCAATAGGTTATTCCAGCGACATGTTCTCGAATCCGAACTTCTCAAACGGATATATAGAAGGCGGTAAACCAAGTTCTTCGATTTCCAGAATCAGACATGCCAGCTATTATGCTAACTTCAACTACGGATATCAGTTGCGCTACTTGCTGGACTTCAACCTTCGTTCCGACGGTTCGTCTGTATATGGAGTAGATAATCCGTTCTCTACCACCTGGTCATTAGGTTTAGGATGGAACATTCACAACGAATCGTTCTTCCGTCAGAACAACATCCTCAACTACATGAAGCTGAGATACTCAGTCGGTAATCCGGGAAATGCCAACCTGAATGCTAAAATGGCTAACAGCGTATATACTTATTATACCAGCTATCCGAATATGTTCGGTCTGTCAGCTTTAGTCAAGACATGGGGCAGCAGCGGACTGAAATGGCAACGTACCAATGAACAGAACTGGAGTCTTGATGTAGAAATGTTCCAGAACCGCCTGCGCCTGAACGTAGACTATTTCAGAAAGAAAACCGACCCATTATTGCTGAACATAGACTTCCCGCCCTCTTCTGGTATTACATCTGTTCCGATGAACATTGGTGCCATGAGAAACCAGGGTGTCACTTTTACAGGAAGTTACATCATCATCAGAAAACCGAATATGAACTGGACAGTAAATGCCAACCTGCGTCATATTACATCGGAATATTACAACATAGGTGATCTGCTGGAGAAATACAACGAAAAAGAACGTACCAACCAAAGTCTGATCCGTTACTACGACGGAGCCAGCCCGACAGCTCTTTATGCAGTACGCTCAGCAGGTATTGACCCGATGACCGGTAATGAAATATTCATCCGTAAAGACGGTTCGTATACCTTTAAGTGGGATTCTGCCGACGAAGTAATCTGTGGTGACTCTACTCCGGATATGGAAGGAGCATTTGGTTCCAGCTTCTACTGGAAAGGATTCTCTATCAATGCAATATTCAGCTATCGCTATGGCGGACAAGCATTCTTGTCTACCCTGTTCAACAAAGTAGAAAATATCAGCGACGTTCAAGTAAAATACAATCAGGACAAACGAGCACTTTACGGCAGATGGCAGAAACCGGGTGATATCGCCAAGTTCAAACGTATCGACGATACCACTGTAACCAACATGTCTTCCCGCTTCATTGCCGACGACAACACACTGGAATTGTCTACTCTGTCAGTGGGATATGAAACCACTACCGAAAAATGGCTGCAATCCATCGGTGCTTCTTCATTCAATGTGCGCATCTATGGTAATAACCTCTTCCGCTTATCTACCATCAAAGAAGAACGTGGTATCGATTATCCGTTCTCCAGAAAAATATCAGCCTCTATAGGAGTTCGTTTCTAAATTATAAAACATACTATTATGAAAAAAACACTTATAACACTTTTATTTAGTCTGACACTGGCAACAGGTACCGTAACAGCTCAGACCAATTTCCGCAACATTGATTTCAATGAAGCGCTTAAACAGTCACAAGCAGAAAACACACTTGTATTCATCGATTTCTATACAGACTGGTACGGTCCTTGCCGGAAGATGTCTAAAGAAGTATTCCCGCAAAAACAAGTAGGCGATTTCTTTAATGCACAGTTTGTCTGCATTAAACTGAACGCAGAAAAAGAAGGAAAAGCACTTGCACAGCAATTCAATATAAAGGCTTATCCGACTTTTATCATTGCCGACCAGCAAGGTAATGCAAAAGTTACCATTACCGGTGCTTTCCCCGCCGATGCTTTCATCACGAAGGTAAAGAACGAACTAAATCCGGAGCTGACTCCTGAGCGTATGAAACAACGTTACGAAAGTGGTGAAAGAACTCCGGAGCTCGTTAACGCTTATGCCATGGATTTCATGGAAAAGAAGAAATACGATGAAGGATATAAAATCATTAATGACTATTTCAACTCACTGACAGACAAACAGAAACTTTCGGCAGAAAATCTGTTTGTTTTCTCACGATACACTTTTGATATCTCCGACCCGAAGTGTCAATATTGGGTAAAACATATCAATCAGGCTGACGCAAAAGTAAAAGAAGAAGCATTGACCCATATCCAGAAGCTATATCATTCGGCTCTTTCTACTTACCTGTCAGGCTATACATTCGAAGAAAACAAATATAATGAAGCAGAATATCAGCAGACGAAAAAGGATATCCGTTCACTGAAACTTGACAAAAAATATCCTTTCGCACCAATGTTCGAACTGATAGAATGTTATGCCAAAGGAGACAAAAAACAGTTTTTCGAAATGGTAAAAAACAAGAAAGGAGAATTAGACCAAAAAGATTTCGAGCTTATCCTGCTCAATGTAACTCGTCTGTTCCCCAACTCACCGGAATTGGCACCGGAGATTATCAGTTACATCAGAACTTCGCTTCCTGAGCTCCGTGGATCAACTATCATGATGCTGGGACGTGTATTAATGAATTTGGAAAAAAATTAATTGTCAGCTTTTTTTAATTTTCAAGAGAAACCTTGGCTTTTTGTCGGGTTTCTCTTTTTTTATATCCGGTACTTCCCAAAGTACGGACATAAAAAAGGAGTACCGCTGTACTCCAACCTTTGTTAACCTTAAATCTAATACTATGAAAAACACAATGCAAAGATACGGAGTATCTGGGAATTAGCAAATAATCAGGTTAAAAAAACTATGTTTTACAACATAAATTAAGAAAACAGACTCTGTTTGTAACAGTGATTCACAAATAAATGATTCCTTACAGTTAGGAAAACAGACACAGCCACAAAAGAAAACTGAGTTCCAAGAGGCAACATGCCATCTTTAGAACTCAGTCTATCTTAAAAAACTATGAAGCAAAAATATATTTTAAAGAAATAAAACTCATTGTACAGTAACTTCATCGATAAAGAACCAAGAAGGATGCCCTACTCCGTAATGCCAGTGAGGACATACCTTTGTTCCGGTAACCTCTAGTTTCAGATAACGAGCCTGCAAAGGTACTTCCGAGTCGGCTTTTACACCTCTGAAAAGCACCATACCCGAACGCTCTTCAGGCATATCGATGGTCTTCCACAAATGATATTCTTTTCCGTCGGTTGAATAGCTGTATGATACACTCAGCGGGAAGAGAATCCACTGCCCTATCTGATGCAGGAAGTCAGTTTCAATACTTCTCACCTCTTTCACCTCGCCCATATCAAGAACGAAAGCTCCATCGGTTCCTTCCCAGCCTACCCAGCTCTCAACAAAACTGGAACCACCAAACAGTCCGTCGGTCAGTGCTGTTTCACCTAATTTCATATAACGGTCATGAGGTTTCTCCAGCCAGGTTACTTTGGCACCTTTAGCCAGATTGACTTCTTTTCTCGGCAAATAACGCTCGCGGTACAGTTTACAATAATCCATTGCATGATTATTACGTTCGTTTAAAGCCGGATCACCCATACGTTCTACTTCTTTTTCAAAATAATCTAGTTTCTGAACAACAGCAGTAAAGTCTTTTTCCTGTTCAGTACGCAAAAGTTCCAACTCAGAATAGAGCAGCGGAAGACGTGCTCTTTTTACACGTTCCAACAGCACCGGATCATTGCTTACCGAAGCTTCAGCCTCATCGAAAAGCTGCTGATAGCGCTTCATCAAAGCCGGACGAAGCATACCGTTTTTATGTGATACCGGAGAGTCGTAAATCCACAGACGCAATCCACTTCCCAGCAAAGCCCCTTCCATCACTTTGATATAGCGGTATAAATAATCTCCTGCTGCACCATAATAACCGTTCAGAAAATGCTTCATCAGCTTATCAACATCAGCATCCGGATTCCACATCAGTTTGGCAACAAGATAAGCTCTCAATTCGGCAAAATCGCCACACCAGCTACCTGCTATCTGAGAAAAGTGCATTTTCACATGATGGTCGCGGAAAGTACGTATATTATCTTGCAAGATGTGAAAATTAGGGAATGGAGATAAGTAATTATCGAAGTTTATTCCGTAATCCCACACAAAAAGATTGTCTGAAATCTTCGACCAGCCATCGAGTGCCTTCATAAACTGGCGTCCACTGGCATTTTCCGTCAATGAAACTTCACGGTCACAATCAATATCACACAGCATTACCGTCACATTGGGCAAAGGCTTGACATGCTTGGGAGGATTCATGGTATACAAATAAGCAAGTGTCGCAAATTCCTTGTCGGGAAAACGTGTGGCCAGCTTATTCAGAAAATGAATGACAGAACCCGACAAAGCCCCTTCTTCCTCATCTATTTTCCGACAGTTTTCACACGTACAATTCGTATAGTTACCATCATTCTGACTTACACAAATCAGTTTTTTATCAGGATTTGCCTTGAAAATAGAATCAATACGCTGCGATACGATTTCGAAGACTTCCGGATTACTCAGACACCACTGACTTGCCTTGCCCGGATTTCTCTTCCCATTGAAATATGCATAATATTCAGGATGCTTTTCTCCATAGACTTCTGCCGGAAGCAATTTATCGAACGTGTGTACCCAGTATCCGGCAGCAAATTCTTCCTGAGGTTCCTCCAGCCGGTTCCACCACTTATAGATAGAATCGTTCTTGGTTGCATAGCACTGCGTCTGCCGATAACGGAATGCAGGGTTATCAACTTTTTCAATTAACGGCAAAGATATATTATCCGATTTCTTCAGAGAGTATTCGTTTTCCCCCCAATAATCTACTTCCAAATAATCTTCAAGCAAAGATACCGCACCATAAACTACTCCATTTGCTTCACCCGAAATTTTCAGGATGCCCCCGGAGGTCGATAAAGCATACCCATCCTCCTTTACTCCGTCTGGTGCCTCGGCTCCGATAAGTATATCGCCTTTCTTCACGACCTTATCCGTTACAATAGGAATATCCGCACCCGAAATACGTCCAACAAACAAGCGCAAAATATTTGCAGCCGTACGATTCTCTCTGGAATCTTGCTGCAAAACGATGACTGATTTAGTTTTCCCACCTTTCACTAAATCAATCTGTGCCTCGGCATGCAGACAAGCAGAAGCCAGCAAAGCTCCTAAAGCAAACCTTGAAAAATGTCTTAGTGTTTTCATAATAATTTATTGTTATAAAATAGATATAAAAAAAGAAGGCGCCAGACCTTATCGCAGGTAGCACCTTCCATGTTGTATTTATTCGGTCAATTCGAAGTACAAAGAAACATATTTATTTCTTTCCATCCAAACGTTCATTGGGCGACCATACCGTTTCACCTACCGAATGACCATCATTTCCATGTCCGGTATAGTCTTTAAAGTTATTGCCAGAACCTTCATCCATCTTCCAGTATGCCTCCAGTCCCTCCGTTGTCGGATCAATAGCATACATATTCTCCTTTATCTGAGTTTGCGAAATGGCCTTGGTCCAGAATCTTAATTCTGAAACTTTCACATTTGCTCTCAGATAATCAGTATTACCAAAGCTGAATTTATCTTTTCCAAGATTTGTAACCTTACCCGTCACGGCAATCTGATTATCCAGTTCTCCATTGACATACAGAGAAAGAGTAGCACCATCACAAACAACAGCCAAATGATACCAAGTATTCACACTGAATTCCATATTCGAATTCATCTGCGTACCCTGATTCTTTACCTGGAAAATATTTCCCTTAATAGGCGCATCACCAAAACGGGTATAAATCTCACCATCCATACCATCTGGAGCAAAGGCACCAAACATAGCCTGATTGTTCAACTGTCCGATACCTGTACCTAATTTGTCTATATTGACACAAAATTCAACAGACCATTGCGTCAGCGAATAATCATTTTTCATAGCAAACTTCGCATTGTTACTGCTATTAATAATGGGAACCGTAACAATGGGAGTCTTTTCCAATTGATAAAGAATAGACGAAGCTCCTGACAATA
Organism: Phocaeicola sp.; assembly: GCF_057861905.1. NCBI lineage: Bacteria > Pseudomonadati > Bacteroidota > Bacteroidia > Bacteroidales > Bacteroidaceae > Phocaeicola > Phocaeicola sp. The sequence continues at coordinate 8,329 of NZ_DBMACV010000101.1, forward strand.
CAGATGTGTTGGCACCTATCAGACCGACAGGAAGTGCATATTTCTTTCCACTGGCAAGCAACTCTTTCGATAAAGGCTTGATGGTCACTTCTACGCTGGAAGCCAGTACTTCGCCGGCCTTTATAGTAATATCCTTGTTAGAAAATTCTACATATTCGTTAGGAACAGCTTCCAGGCTGGTACCATAACGCGCATTATACGATTTCAAGAACTCGGCATCAATACCTAAAGACATCGTTACATCCTGATTCATAGGAGAAATCAGGCGAGGAGTAACCGTGAAATGATAATGTCCATCATCTTCGGAAATGATTTTCTTTCCTACCAAAGTATTGGTATTTGTTTCGGCCAGATAAAGTCCGCTGTCGATAGTCTTATACTTAACGTGAGTTCGACGAATTGTAAGTGTTTGTAAATTTGGTGATTAGCAAAAATTGTTGTAACTTTATAGTGCTGAATTACAAAGAATTACAAACAATAAT
>NZ_DBMACV010000102.1:0-8776 GCF_057861905.1 Phocaeicola sp.
TATTGTTTCTTTGAAAACAAACCGGATGCATTGCAAGGATACTATATTGAGGACTCAAAACAACTGGCCTTATTCTAAACTTATCCCGAACTCAGGTATTTTTTTGAAATTTGTACAAAAGATTTTGTTTTTTGTACAAAAAATAAATGAGATTTCGGCTTGCTTGGGAAAACTTTTGCTTGTCCGTCTGTAAGGTCGCTTTTACGATGATAGAGCAGGCTGGAGTTCTTGTATTGAGCTTTCCGTTGTTTACAGGTTGGGGGATAGGAGATTATAACTTTGGAGTTGTATTTTATCAGGAAAAGCCAGTTTATTTTGAATTGTGTTCTTATGGAAATGTTATTTTAGGAATATGGCAGAAAGTGAAAGGTTGTCGGGGATGCTTGCTTGTTTTACGGGAATCGATTACCCTCTGGTTTCGGGAAAATGTATCACATTAGGTAATTGCTCTTCCGGTAGTGTGCGGTATGGCTCTGTACAAACGAACAAAAGCTGCAACTTTTTGAGTTACAGCTTTTTATCTCTGCACGGGAAGAGAGACTCGAACTCCCGACACTCGGTTTTGGAGACCGATGCTCTACCAACTGAGCTATTCCCGTGTTTGCGGTTGCAAAGGTACTATAAATTTTGATATCTGCAAATGCTTTTCGGTAAAAATATGGATGCTTTCTCTCATATTAGCCCTAAGTCTTTGAATATGAGTTGATAGGTTTCTGCCTTTTTTTCTATTTTCAGCGGATAGGCGCGGCTGGATGATGGCATTCGGTACAGATAAAGTATGCGATCTGCATATTCGAATGGAGATTTTCCACCTATGGGTGGTTCTGCTACCTCCAGTTGCTGCCGTAAAGTATCCGTAGCTTTTTGTCCTGTCGTCACAATGGCCCGACAGTTTGGAAGCTGTTTCAGCAGAAGATTTATATCAGTCGGCTCTACGATGTCCAGAAATTTATCAGAAGCATTGTCCTGCAAACGGCGTACGGCCGAAGCCGTATCGTATAGTGCAATACCTTTTTCATTCAGGAACTTTATAATGCGTTCCTTGTCAAACGATTTTTTGTCAGGATGCAGGAAATAATCTTTATCAGAAAAAAAGATTATTCCGAAAATGCGCCACATGTCGTTTTGCAGGTTAGGGTAGAAAAAATCCATACTCCAGCGCTTTTTTTGTGGAGGAAAGCTTCCCAGCATCAGCAATACAGCGTTTGCAGGCAGGAAAGGTTCCAGCGGGTGAGCTTCTACGGGCGGAATAATCTTTTCAGTATTCATTGGGCGTCAAATCAGGCTTTAGGCTTGGGCTCTTTTTTAGCCAGCAAGACAATGTTGTACACATATTCTGTCATCCAGCTTTCCGAATAACCCAATGTATGCTGGTAAACACGGATGTTGCCGCAGGTTTTGCGTACGCCGTCATCCTTCCAGTTGGTTTTAGTCATGATGTCATGGATAGCCTTTTCCGTCATACCGCGCAACATTTTCTTAAATACTCCCGGCATACGGAATTTCCATTGCATCAGGTTGCCGATTACCATCATCAGGTCTTGGCTGAATCCCTGGAACATGAATAGATAGTTCTTGATGTCATTCACATTCTTGCAGTTCTTTTTAATGGAATTGTCTATTTCTTTGAAGAAAATGTCGTCCAGACCGTAAATATCGCTCAGCATCTTTTTACATTTGGAGCGTTCGGCTATTCCTAATTTATTGTTTTGGGTAGGAATCTTGAGGGTACGTTTAAATACTGCCATGTCGGGCAAGAAATTAATGTTGCTGATGCCCAGTTGTGCTGCCATGACCGACTGATAATATACGCGTATCAGCGTCATAAAATCTTCCATTCCTCCTACACGTACTGTTTCGTCGGTTTCTGAGGTTTGTTTCTTTCCGAATATTTTAGAAAATATACTCATAATAATATAAATTGTTTATTTGCGTACAAAGATAGGAAATCTTTTTGTTCGTTTTTTTATTCACTGTCTTTAAGCTGAAAATAAAATGTATGTTCCATGAAAAGTTGTTCTACCAGACCGAAGCGGATAAAGTCGGCAAGCAGGCGACTTATTTGTTTTCGGTTCATGTGAGTAAGTCGGCTGCATTGTCCTAAGGTGAGGGGAGCATGCTGTTGCAGAATAGTCAACACCTGCTGTTCTCGCTGGGTATATGTCATGACAACATCTTTTTCTGCACGGTCATGTTTCCAGATATTCAGGTGTATGGGATTGGCCAGAATGTTTTCATCTTTAATGCGGACATAGGCCCATGGATGATTTTCTTCATCCAGCGCATAGATTGGTTTCTGTCTGCTTTCGTTTACCTGTACTTCCAGTACATCTTTTCCTTCCACATGATAAATATGTGTGTCGAGTTGTACTTCCGGACGGCAGTATAAATTGGCAGCGGCTTCTATCATGTATATTTCTTCTTCCGATCGTACACCGGCTATTTTCCCGTTATCTTTCACTCCAACCAGCAGTCTGCCACCTTCGGTATTGGCAAAGGCAGATAAACTTTTGGCTATTTTTCTTGCGTCGGATATAGCAAATTTAAAATCCTGGTGTACATGTTCTCCTTCGGATATCAGCTTTTCTAAATATTGTATATTTGTATTTGTTTTCATAACGGCGCAAAGTAAATGAAAAACGGCTGTCTATTCGTAAAAAATCCGTTATCTTTTGCGAAAAACAGCCGTTTCTTTATCGTTTTTACATCGATGGTCAGTCACAATGTTTGTGAGTCATGATGTCGAGTACCATCTTGTCGGTTTCATTCATACCTTCCGAACCGATTTTGGTCAGGTTACGAATACTCTGATTTACGTTTTCTTCGATGATTCCTTCTACCGAAGTAACACATTTCTGTTCCATTGCCATGATAGCAGACATGACGGCAGTCGACACTCCACTGGTCAGTTTAAGTGCACAACTTGGTTTGGCACCGTCACAAATCATGCCGGTAAGTGTAGCAATCATGTTTTGTACGGCATACATTACCTGCTGATATCCTCCACCCATAAGGTAAGTAATACCGCAACTGCTTCCTGTTGCTGCAACAACACAGCCGCACAGCGCCGACAGGCGTCCCAGACTTTGTTTGATATAGATGGCAGTCAGGTGGCTGAGTATAAGAGCTCTTGTCAGTTCCTCTTCAGAGTTGTGATTATCTTCTGCATAAATTACGACCGGTAACGTAGCGGCTATACCCTGATTTCCACTGCCGGAGTTGCTCATTACCGGAATCATGGCACCTGCCATGCGGGCATCGCAGGCTGCCGAAGTGTACGATAAAATATGAGTGAAGGTATTATTGCCCATGATGTTCTTTTCAGTTTTGCTGTTTCTCAGCATTTTGCCCAGTTCATGACCATATTTTCCCTGAAAAGAACGTTCGGCTGCATTTTTGTTCAGACGTTTTGCTTCGAGTATAAACTGTATTTCATCCAGTGGAGCAGTAGTGGCGAAATCGAAGACCTTGCGCAGGGTCAGTTCAACAGGAGCAGCTTGTGCTTCGGATGCTTGGGGAGTTCTTTTATCTAAAATGACATTCTGGTTACGGCTTACATATACAAAATTTGTGTGTCCTCCACTGATAATGGCTGTAGCCGAGTCATTGTCATGCGTACAAGTCGTTTCGATGTACAATTTTTCTTCGATATTTTCTTTTAACGCGATGTCGATGCATTGCGAATCTATCATTTTTTTCCCTTCCTCTACTGCTGTCGGGTTACTGTCTTTCAGAACTTCCAGCTCGTATTCGGACTTACCAATCAGAGCTCCCAGCGCAACAGCGATAGGAAGACCAATCATGTCTGTTCCCGGAATGCCCACTCCCATGGCATTTTTCAGAATGTTGGCACTTAAAAGTACTTTGATATGCTCTGGACGGCAGCCAAGAGTTTCCGTAGCTTTGGCAACACATAAGGCAACTGCAATGGGTTCTGTACAGCCGATTGCCGGAACTACTTCTCTTTTTATCAGAGCAATGATTTGCTCTCTTTCTGGTTTTGTGATAATGCTTTCCATTCGGTCACGTATTTAATACTGATGAAATATTGCTATTATTATAGATTAATTGATATGCAAAAGTACATTTTTTAACGGAATAATAGGGCCTGAATTAAAAATATGTTATCAAAAATTTGCGTATTAAAAAATAATGCGTACCTTTGCAACGCTTTTGAAACGAAGCACTCTTGTAAGAGAGTTTTGGAGAGGTGGCAGAGTGGTCGATTGCGGCGGTCTTGAAAACCGTTGTACTGCGAGGTACCCGGGGTTCGAATCCCTGTCTCTCCGCAATAAACGCTGAAAATCAGCAAATTGCAAAATAAACACCCAGTTTTACACCCAAGAATGTAAAACTGGGTGTTTTTGTATTATTTAAGAAATGGATTTTTGCTGGGGTTTATTAAACAAGATACTATTTCTTCTTAAAATAAAAAGATACATCAAAGGTTGCCTATGTACATGCGAATGCATTAGATAGGCAACCTTTAGTTATTTAAGTGGCATTGCATTACTTAGGAAATGTGGCTTCAATTTGTTTGGCAACACGTTTTATAGCACCTCTAATGTCTGCAGATACGCTCAATCCTAATGTACTGTATGCACCACGACATGAAGCTATCGGGCGACCCGTGAGGAAATCTATGAAATTCACAGTTACAATGGATTCTTCTTCTAAAATATCTACCCCATATTTTACCATAAGCAGTTTTGACTGTTGTGTTGCAGTCAGTTCATTTATACGCATATCACTGACCAACGTAAGTCGAGAGCCTTCTACTGCATCAAACAACTGTATTTCGTATTCCATCAGTTGGGCAGGAATGTGATAGGTGTCATTGTTGATGATTGAGGCATATTCATATTTAGACAAATCTGCATTTTGCGACACAACGCTTTTAGAGGTTGTGCAAGATGATACGGCTATTCCGATAAAAAATAGGAATGTGATAATTACTCTATTCATAAATACTTATTTAGGTTCGATATGCAAATAATAGCTTTCTTCTGCCGATTCCTCCTCATCAGGAAGCTGATGCAACATCAGCATGCGGGTGGTTTCGTTTTCCCAATACCTTTCAGCCACTACACCTTTTTCAGGCAGACATTTGAATAGACTTTCTTTGCCGTTGGCATTTTCTCCAGTACCAATACTGTTTTCCATCAGTATCATGACTGCCTTTTTAGTTGTCGGCAGAAAGTCTGCATCCGGCAGCAATTTATGGTTTACTGGGACAAATAGAGAATAAGGATTATAGCCCTTGGCAACAATGTCATACAATTTGTACTCATAATTTCGATCCAACAGACAATAGGCCGTCAGATTCGTAGGCTTCTGTAGATTAATTGCGCCCCATTCAAGTCCCAAAAAATCGCGGTCATAAAGCGTGATGCGATGCGAAGTTTCATATTCCACTTTTCCATCGCGGTAGCCTTTCAGATGGCTCTTTACCGTACCGCTCTTGAAGAAGTGCGAACTCCATTGTGTAGTGATATGTATTTCTGCGCTTTCTGCAGAAACTTTGTTTTCAGCCACTTTGAATGTGTGAGGAAAATCATCTGCGCTCCACACAATAGAATCATAATAGTGTGTGAACTCAGGGATGTCTATGGGTGAATATTCACCGTTTATATCCGTGATTCGAAAGGTAATCAAATCGAGAGGCGCCGGCAGCGGACTTTCAATCCTCATAAAGGGAGTATATTCGGACATTATCATCTTGAACTTCGCTTCTTCTGGTATAGGTTCTTGTTCGGGATCTGTTGGTCCATCATTGTTAATAGCTCTGGATAAACAGATAAGCGTATAAACCTTTCTTTCTCCATCATTGGCTGAAATCTGAATCTCTTCGTGTGCAACATCATTAGAAGTCGATGAAGGAAAGTGAATTTTCACCTGATTGCCTTCTATCTTGAGGGTGGCCCATCCACAATCGTATACGTAAGAATCTCCTGATATGGGGTTGAGCACATCATAATTCTCGCAAGTCATTACCATATTGCCTCCCTTGCCATTCGTCTCAAAAAAATAGGACGGAGAAACGTCTGTGGTTGATTTTAAAAATTGGACGTTTGCAGGCGTAATGATTTCATATGACCACTCCATGGGTCTTGCTGGTAAAACATCATCCTTGTCGCAAGCCGTTAAGAGCAGGCAGACAAGCACCATAAAAGGCATGAACATTTTATTCATATTCGTATCATATACTCTATTGGCCCCATTCGAGTGGCTAAATGGATGATGAGAAACGTGAGCCAATTATGCTTCATCCTAAGCAATCAGATGAACATACCGTTTCTTTGATTTTTTATTCTTGGGTAGATGATTCTACACAAATGTAAAATTAGTCATTTAATCGAGATTTTGCTTTATGTTGAACGAATTTATAATTTGAATCCTCTGTTTTTTTGTTCTCTCTGCACCGAATTACGCAGATTCTGCTCTAACTTTTCCCATTGTTCCTTGAACCATTGTACTATAGGCTGTCGGTTTATGGTCAGCACCAACTTATGTTCTTCGGTCAAATCGTCCTCAATCTTGCAGACCGCATCCTTTATTTTGAATGACTGTCTATGCTGTGTGGAGTACAGCTTGCCACTGCAAACGATGGGCTTCCTTTTAGCCAAAAGTACGTCTATCATTTCCTGTGTAAATCCAGCTGACTTGCAGAACTTCTCCATTTGCAGCATTTCTCTCATAACGGGGAACCATTTGAAAGCTTTGCCGATGATTTCGTTCAGCTCTTCTATTTTCTTCACCTTCATGTTCAACTCCTGTCGGTGTACCTCCTGCTGGCAGTGTGTCTCTGTGCTGTGACGCTCTTCCTGCATCCTCATGTGGTCGTTCAGCAGACGAATCTGGTTGTCACGTTTGTCTATTTCACCCTGTAGCTTTCCGTTGGCTTGTTCCAGCTCCTTCAGCTTACCGCTACCGAAAAGAGAACCGACCCCGCTGGCAATGGCAGTCATGGCATCCGTAGCCTTGTTTTTCAGCTGCTCGGTTCTGGCTTCGCTTTTGATTTTAGCCAGCTCGCTTTCCGCCCGTTCCTTTTCGGCAAGCAGCAGACCGATATTTTCCTGTATGTCCTCTGTTTGGTTCAGCAGGTCACGGTAGTATTGGGCGGTGGTGGTATGCCGGGCTTCCGAGCCGACAATGCCACGTTTCAATCCATATTTTGCCATAGCCAGTGCATACCCGTCCTGATAGGCTTTCAGCTTATGCCGGGTCATGATGTCATTGGCTGACAGCCGTGCTGTACCGCTCGGCTTCTTGCGGTAGTTCTTCTTCACCAGTTTTTCCGACTTCTTCTTTCTGCGTTCGGTCTGGACGATAGGGATGAGGGTGGCATGGATATGGGGTGTTTCCTCGTCCATATGCAGCACAGCCGAAACCACGTTCTCGCTGCCGTAGGTACGTTTCATCCATTCCACGCTGTCCCTGCACCATTCATCCAACTTGCCTGCCTGCTCTATCTGCTTCATGTCCTTGGGGCTTCCCGATAGGATGAAGCGGATGGCACGTACCTGGTTGGTTCCGATTTTGCGTGTCAGTCCGGCACTTTTCAGCCTGTGGCTGATGGCTTCGTTGCGGTTGGTTACTCCACCGGGGAACTCAATCAGCTCACGGTTGAGATGCGTCCGTGTCGGATCTGCGTTCTTCGGGGTGGTCTTTCTTTCAATGTGGTCGGACATCTTGCTGTCCGACCCGTGCGCTTTGTCAAGATGCAATACTGCGAATCCCATGTTCTTCCTTTCTTTCTGATTCGTTAGACATTTGTTTTCTTACCTCTCTTGGGGGCGGCATAGCCGTTCATCGGGGGTGTCCAGAGGGGTGGAACCCCGTTGGCTCATTGGGGGATTTTTAGCGTTACTTGTAATGCGGCTCGAAAAATCCCCTAATGAGCTACGACTTTTTCAGCATGGAAAAGTCCACGCGTCCGTCCCTACATGCTGAGCCCTCTGCCCCGTTTGGCAGGTTCCTCTCCGGTGGCTTCTTTTCCCTTCTGTCGGCTTGCTGTTTCTGCTTTCATCCGGATGGCTTCCGCCTGCTTTTCGGCTCTCTGCTGTTGTAAGTATTCGTTCAAGTCCTTGCATCCGCTGTAAATCTGCGAAGCGTCCCGGATGTACCGGTCTCTGCCGTATTCCATGCGGATTTGCCGGAGTGCTTCCAGTCCTGCATGGTCGTTGTCGAAAAAGCAGTGGATGCGTTCGTAATTGCCCAACGGATAGAGAGCCTTGTTTATATTCGATACGGAGTTCAATACAATGTAGTCCTGCTCGTCCAATTCCGGATAATTCGGGCAGCTTTCCTGTCTCAATGTCAGAAAGGAAAGGTAGTCCATGAATCCCTCGAACACATAGCAGGTAGTCCTTGCTTTCCCCGATTGTTTGATGTGGGAGATTTCCTTGGGCGCGATGCAGCCCTTGAAATAGGGGTTACGAACCTCAAACCCACCCGAGCTGTTAGGGAAGGCGATGGCAAAGTAACGCTTGCCGTTGTGGGTGTAACGGGCTTCTCTACATTCTCTTTTTGCCAGCCCCAAATCTATTCCTCTACCTTGTAAGTAGGCAAGCAGGGCAGGAGACGATAACGGTACTATCTCCAGCTGCTGGAAGCTCGGACTGAAAGAGTCCTGCTTGCCAAAGGAGAAAGATACCGGGTGTACATGCGGTGTCTGTTCCGCAATCCGCTCCAGCAGGTAAGGTACATGGTCGGTAGCATACAGGTGTGCAGCCAGTTCAATGATACCGCCCCCTTTCCCTAAACCGAAGTCGTA
>NZ_DBMACV010000103.1:0-8489 GCF_057861905.1 Phocaeicola sp.
TTGTTTCTTTGAAAACAAACCGGATGCATTGCAAGGATACTATATTGAGGACTCAAAACAACTGGCCTTATTCTAAACTTATCCCGAACTCAGGTAAAAATAAAAAGAAATCACAGGATATCAGACAAGCTTACCTTATGAATCATTTACCATTCCGAAGCAATTCTTTTTCATTATACCTGAAAAGAGCATAAAAAAACAGCAAGAATACATATGCCGCTCTGGTAGGCGTGCAATGTATTCTTGCCGGTGTTAAAACCTTTCAGACCAATGGTTATTGCTTGTCTGCAACTTTTACAGGAGCCGACAATATCTCTTTGTATTTTTCTGGAGAGTTCAGGACTTCAATAGCCTTATCCAGATCCTCATCATCCTTCAGACGCTGCATAACCGCTCCACGCTGATAAAAGTAACGGGTTGCAATTTCTTCGGCAATTTGCTCCTTTATCGGTTTAGCAAAATAATCAAGATCACGATCCAGATTATGGTTCAGTTTCTGTTCCAAAGCCTTAAATTCATCTGCGGCACCCTCCATATATCCTTCAAACTCGGCCACCTCCTTCAGTGTTTTCAGCATTTTCTCACTCTGACGGTCGTAAGTAAAATTGGCAGCCTTGACTTGTTTCTTAAACTCAGCGTAATCGGCATCGGTAATTTGTATCGAATCGACCGAAGTAATTGCCGGATGTGTCAGACAATATTGGGTAGCATAATCGAATATCAAATCGTCGTTCAGCAGATAGAACAAGATATTCGGGAACTTATCTCCCTTCACTTCAATATCCGGACGAATACCTCCGCCGTCGCGAACCTCACGTCCGGCAGCCGTATGGAAAACAGTTGTCAAACTATCGGGGATTCGTGCCACCGAACCATCCGCATTCTTTTTTGCATAGTCGATAGCCTGAATACAACGGCCGCTTGGAATATAATACTTAGACGTGGTCACCTTCAGCGTACCATTATACGGCAACGGACGAGTAGTTTGCACCAGCCCCTTACCATACGTACGCGTACCGATAATTACTGCACGGTCCATATCCTGCATCGAGCCACTCAAAATTTCGGAAGCCGAAGCCGTGTTGCCGTTTACCAGTACAGCCAGAGGCATTTCTGTATCAATCGGCTCGTTTTGTGTCTTGAACGAACCCGCCGCCTGACGAATCTTTCCTTTCGTCACCACAATTTCCTTACCTTTCGGAACGAAGAAGTTTATGATGTCGACAGCTTCCTGCAACGAACCACCTCCATTATCCCGCAAGTCGATTACCAGCGATTTAGCTCCACGTTGTTTCAATTCGATGAATGCCTTCTTCACATCCTTTGCACAGTTATCCGTAAATCCTGTCAGCGACAAATAGCCTATGCTATCTTTCAGAATACCATAATACGGAACCGGATTGTTGCGAATATTTTTACGGGTTATCTTAAATTCCATCACCGTACTGTCGTTCTTCAGCGGACGGAGCACTTTCAGAATAAAAGATGTACCCGGCTCTCCGCGCAAAGCTTCGCTTACCTTCGACGAAAAGTCCTGAGGCTTCATATCGCCACGTACCATTTCTTTTCCACCCACCGAAAGAATGATATCTCCAGCCTTCAGTCCTGCTTCTGCCGCCGGCATACCTTCCGTAGGTTCCACAATGGCTATACGGTCTTTCTTCTTATAATATCGGATAGCAGCCCCTATACCTCCATATTTTCCGGTAATCATTTCCTTCAGACTGCTGACGCCCTCTTCAGGATAATACTCGGTATACGGATCGGTCAGAGCCAACATACCGTTCACTCCGTTCTGAATCATTTTCTCAGGATTGATTGTATCAACATAAAACAAGTCAAGCTCCTTGAAAATAGAATTAAAGATATCCAGATTCTTTGCTATCTGAAAATTACGGTCATCGTCCTTAAAGCTGGACAACCCCAGCCCCAATAAAACGACGAATGCTCCCACCAACGTTCTTTTCTTATTCATAGTCAATGATTTTAACGTACAAATAAACACATTATTCCGTTCAGGCTTGCAGAACAGCTTCAATATTTAACTTTATTTCGTTCCATTTCTTCTTTGTAAGAGCCGTCCCTACAGTCTGAATGACATATCCCGCCAGAATAGTACTTATCTGAGCACATTTTTCGAGCGAATAACCACACGTCAATCCATAAAGGAATCCTGCTGCATAAAAATCACCTGCTCCAGTCGTATCGACAACTTTCTTTACCGGCAAGGGCTTTACTTGAATTTCTTCTGTACCTTTTTTTATCAGCGACCCTTTTTTCCCTGTCTTGATAACTACAATACTGCATTTCGAAGCAATCTCTCCCAAAGCCTCTTCCGGCTCTTTTCCGGTATAAGCACGCGCTTCACTTTCATTGGCAAAAACAATATCAACATATTTTGTTATCAGCATATCGAAAAAATCGCGTTCAGCCTCAACGACATTGAAGCCGCCATGTCAAGACAAATCTGCAAACCGACTTCTTTTGCCAGACGCATTGCCTTGACAATAAGGTCATGATCCTGCAAAAGATACCCTTCTATATATAAATAAGAATACCCTTCGAACATAGAACGTGTCAAATCATCGGCACACAACGTAGCCGAGGCTCCTAAAAATGTTCCAAACGTACGCTCACCACAAGCAGATACGAATGTGGAAGCAACCCCCGAAGGGCAATCACATTTCAACAAGGAAGTTTCCACTCCCCTTTTCTTCAATGTCTGCTCAAAAAACTTTCCAAACTCATCGGTTCCGACTTTCCCGATAAAGCCTGCCTGAGCATCCAGACCGGCAAGGGCACATATAGTATTGGCAGCAGCGCCACCTGTTGCCCGATGCAACCGTTGTCCGGCTGTCTTTTCCCGTATTTCCAATAATGTTTTTTCGTCTATCAACTGCATGCTCCCTTTGGGTAAATGCAGGTCCTCAAGCATTCCATCATCTTCCATCAGGACCAATACATCAACCAAAGCGTTGCCCATTCCAACAATTTTATCCATTTATTCTAATTTTTTTTGCAAAGATATTGCATATTTCAAAATATCCTACTACCTTTGCGTCGCAATTGAGAAAAACCTTCTTCAGTAGCTCAGTCGGTTAGAGCATCTGACTGTTAATCAGAGGGTCGTTGGTTCAAGTCCAACCTGAAGAGCTAAAAACTCAGATTGCAAAATGATTCTTCAGTAGCTCAGTCGGTTAGAGCATCTGACTGTTAATCAGAGGGTCGTTGGTTCAAGTCCAACCTGAAGAGCATTCTTTTTAAACATATTAAATCTTCTTCAGTAGCTCAGTCGGTTAGAGCATCTGACTGTTAATCAGAGGGTCGTTGGTTCAAGTCCAACCTGAAGAGCAAGAAAGTTCGTCAGAAGGCGAGCTTTTTTTGTAACCTAAAATAAAAAAAACGATTTATGGACGATTCAAACTCGCGAACGTGTACATGTAGTATTAACCTTCTCCTACGGGAGTAAGCCGAGGCTTGAATCTGTCTTTCATTGCCTTGCCTGCTGCCGGCGGACACAAAACAAGAAAGGAGCAATGCAATGAGAAAGTATCTTTACAGCGAAGCCGGATTTGTGGAAATCCCCAACTGGCAACCCAACTGCTGGGTTAACGTAGAATGCCCTACCGACGATGATTTCAAATTTCTTCAGGAAGAACTGAAAGTCCCAACTTCTTTTTTAAACGATATAGCAGATACCGATGAACGTCCCCGTACCGATACGGAAGGGAACTGGTTGCTCACGATCTTACGTATTCCTATACAGACACGCAACCAGAAAGTACCTTATACAACTGTTCCCATCGGCATTATAACCAACAACGAGATTATTGTATCTATTTGCTATTATTCTACCGAAATGATTCCTGATTTCATTCAGCATACCCGCCGCAAGGCAATCAATGTACCCAACAAGCACGAACTGATTTTACGTATCATTTATTCCTCGGCCGTATGGTTTCTGAAATACCTGAAGCAGATAAACAATGAAGTAAGTACAGCCGAGAAAGAGCTTGAACGAAGTATCAGAAACGAAGATTTGCTCCGCCTGATGAACTTACAAAAGACATTGGTATATTTTAATACTTCTATTCGTGGCAATGAAGTTATGGTTGGCAAGCTGCAAAACATTTTTAATGAAAAAGATTATCAGAACCCGGAACTGACAGATGACGTACTGATTGAACTAAAACAGGCACACAACATGGTAAACATTTACAGTGATATTCTGACCGGAACCATGGATGCCTTTGCTTCCATCATATCGAATAATGTGAATACAATCATGAAACGCATGACAAGCTTGTCCATTATCTTGATGGTACCCACACTGATAGCCAGTTTTTACGGAATGAATGTCGACATACATATAGAAGAGCTTCCTCATGCTTTTTCTATCATTGTATTCTCTTCAATCTTCCTTTCGGCTATGGCATTTGTCATTTTCCGAAGAATAAAATGGTTCTGATGACCATTTGATAATACACATATTCCGAAAATTCATCTACATTAAATAATAATAGAATAATGAAAATCGTATTATTAGAATCGCTGGGAATTAGCGAAGCTTCTTTGCAACGTCATGTAGCTCCGCTGACAGAGGCCGGACACGAGTTTAAGGCATATCCTAAAAACACAGATCCGGCTGTTCAAATAGAAGAAGCTAAGGACGCCGACATTATCATGATAGCCAATATGCCACTTAGCGCAGAAGTTATCAACAGCTGTTCAAAACTTAAATATATTGACGTAGCCTTCACAGGGGTAGATCATGTAGCCCTCGAAGCCGCCCGCGCTAAAGGAATTCAGGTAAGCAATGCTGCAGGATACTCTACACAATCGGTAGCAGAACTTGCACTCTGCATGATGATCTCCTTGCTGCGAAATGTCCCTCAGGTATCAGAACGCTGCAGGAAAGGAAAAACAAAAGATGGTTTAGTAGGATGTGAACTGAGAGGAAAAACAGTCGGTATCGTAGGAGCAGGAGCTATAGGAACTCGCACAGCCGAACTGTGTCATGCGTTCGGATGTACGGTCTTAGGCAACAAACGCCATGTAACGGGCAATGAACCTTCGTTCATTCATTTCGTTGCGCTAAATGAGCTGTTGGAAAAATCGGATATCGTATCGCTCCACTGCCCGCTTACTCCCGAAACACATCATTTAATGAATGCAGAACGTATCAGCCACATGAAACCGGGAGCTTATCTGATCAATACTTCCCGAGGAGGAGTAGTCGACTCTGAAGCACTGGCTCAAGCGTTGAACGAAGACCGCCTGCGTGGGGCAGGTATTGATGTTTTCGAAAATGAACCTCCCCTCGATACCAATCACCCGTTACTGCACAGTAAAAATACAATTGTGACTCCACATGTTGCGTTCGCTTCAGCCGAATCGATGGAAGCCCGTGCCGAAATCGTTTTCCAGAATATTAAAACCTGGATGGAAGGAAAGCAACAGAATGTCATTTTATAAATGATTTTTTACCTTTTCACATAGAAGTAACTGTAGCAAAAAGCCAGCCCGATACATAATCAGGCTGGCTTTTTGCTTCATATTCCCACCTGTCAAACCTGCGGTCGAATAATATATCTCAAAGCAGAGCAATGAACTACAATAATATTTTTCTAAATTTGTAAATTATATGCTTCGACAAGAAGCACGAAAAGAAAACACAATCCGGACTTTTATCGGACAGAAACAAATAACCCCCTAAGAATATAAATATTATGAAAAAAGAAGGTCTGATTTTATCGGCTTTAATGGTCGCTTCGGGAGCTTTCGCCCAGCATAATAAGGCTCCAAACATTATCTTCATATTATGCGATGACATGGGATATGGCGACTTAGGTTGCTATGGTCAAAAATTTATAAACACTCCTAATATTGACCAAATGGCAGCAGAGGGAATGCTTTTTACACAAGCATATGCGGGAAGTCCGGTAAGTGCTCCCTCACGCGCAACTCTGATGACCGGCCAGCACAGCGGACATACTCATGTAAGAGGCAACAAGGAATACTGGACACAGTCGGCTGTCGTAACCTATGGTGAGAACAAAGATTACGCTGTCGTTGGTCAGGAGCCGTATGACTCTACCCATGTCATCCTGCCCGAGGTCATGAAAAAACATGGCTATACAACCGGAATGTTCGGTAAATGGGCAGGAGGCTACGAAGGTTCCTGGTCTACTCCCGACAAACGAGGCGTAGACGAATTTTACGGATATATTTGCCAGTTCCAGGCACACTTATACTATCCTAATTTCTTGAACCGCTATAGTCGCTCGAAAGGTGACAAGGAAGTGAAACGAATCGTACTGGAAGAAAATATCAAGTATCCGATGTTTGGTGATGACTATTTCAAGCGTCCGCAATATTCGGCAGATCTCATCCATCAGGAAGCTCTGAAATGGCTGGATGCACAAACAGGAGATCAGCCGTTCTGTGGAATCTTTACATATACTCTTCCCCATGCCGAACTGGCTCAGCCTCACGATTCCATATTCAACGATTATAAAAAGAAATTCTTTACCGACAAAACGTGGGGCGGTGAAGAAGAATCACGATATAATCCTTCAGATCATACACATGCCCACTTCGCCGGAATGATTACTCGTCTGGATAGTTATGTCGGAGAAATACTTAAAAAACTCAAAGAAAAAGGTTTGGATGAAAATACTATCGTATTCTTCAGTAGCGACAACGGACCTCACGAAGAAGGTGGAGCCGATCCGGCATTTTTCGGACGTGACGGAAAACTGAGAGGACTTAAGCGTCAATGTTATGAAGGAGGAATCCGAATTCCATTTATCGTACGCTGGCCCGGACATATTACAAGCGGAACCACCAATGACCACCAGCTTGCTTTCTACGACATTCTGCCTACATTCTGCGAATTGATTGGCGACAAGAAGTTCATCGAAAAAAATAAAAAAGATGAATTCGACGGAATTTCCTTTGCCCCGACGCTTCTTGGAAACGATAAAAAACAGAAAGAACATGAATTCCTATACTGGGAGTTCCATGAAAACGACCAGATGGCCGTACGCATGGGCGACTGGAAACTCCTTGTCAAGAAAGGAATTCCTTCACTGTACAATCTGAAAGAAGACATTCACGAAGACCATGATGTAGCAGCACAAAATCCATCGATTGTAAAGACCATGTTAGGTATTATCCAACGTGAACATCAGCCCAATGAATTGTTTAAGGTTACACTGCCTAATTTTTAAAAACAATTCATAATCATACGCAAATATATAACAATGGGGACAACAAACTGTGTTGCAAATTACAATTAGATACGCTAACAAATGTCAGTTTGACAAAAAAGTAAAAACCTCATAGATAAGCATTTCAATAATGCAGTGCCCTATCAAGTGATAGCCGCAAAGCTTGTGGCTATCACTTGATAGGGCATTAATTCTTTCACCATCTTTGACGACTACCATGCATGAAACAGCTAAAGAGAAGTAGGGTACATCTATTTTAAGCTATGAGGAACGCCAAAGCCTGATTACCCAAATGCGTTTTAATACAGATTCTGATTTATCCGATCATGAGAAAGATAGTTTCTCCAAAGGTAATAACATCATAATAACAACGCCAAAAGCATCAGGTCAAAAGATAAAAGAAAAACGCCAACTACTCATCATCAAGCAGTTAGCGTTTATCGTACTCGAAGCGGGACTTGAACCCGCACAGCCATTACTGGCCAAGGGATTTTAAGTCCCTCGCCCAATTCCACCATTCGAGCATCCTTATATTCTGTTATTATGCAATAAAACAGACATTTACGCAACCTTATTCTATCTAAAATATATTGTAATAAGTGTCTGGTTTAACTCACAGTTTAACTCCGTTAAAGATACCAAGAAATTCAACAATAAATTAATAATCTCTTGCAGTTTTAAAGCTGCTCTACAAATATATAGATTAATATCCACATAGGAATCAATTTAATATATTTGATGTACAATATAAAAGAAGAAACAGCATAAGAGTTTTTTAAGCTCAAATGCTGTTTTCTTTTTATATGTTTTACTTGATTACTGCTTAGTATAGACTTCCGTATGTCCATCTTCATAAGTCAGTTTCATTTCGTTGTCAACTATCTCATAGCGGTAGGTTTCAAGCGAACCCTCTTCAAAATCAATGATAACCTCATTTCCATTCACAGTATAAGCGAATGTATCTGTATTGGAAGTGTTGTCATATATATCTACGGATTCCCAATTTCCAGTATTGTCACCATTGAAAGTAATAATTTCTTTATTTCCTGCTTCTGTTGTATAAAGCCATTTTCCAGTTAGTGGAGAAGCATTTGGATTTTCAGATATAACACCGTTATCTATATTTAAATAGAATGTATAATCTTTTTGTTCTCCGCTATAGTATAAGAGATGTAAGTTGTACTTCCATATATTAGTGGAACTGTCAAGCAAGGTATATTCTTTTTGGGTATCAGTAAGGACTTCAAATGGAAGTTT
>NZ_DBMACV010000104.1:0-8048 GCF_057861905.1 Phocaeicola sp.
GCTTATTGTTTCTTTGAAAACAAACCGGATGCATTGCAAGGATACTATATTGAGGACTCAAAACAACTGGCCTTATTCTAAACTTATCCCGAACTCAGGTTTTTTATTCCATTTTCACCTATTACTAATAAAAAAACGCCTTGGCTTTATTCCTTTAAAGCCAAGGCGTTTCGAGAAAATATCAGAAGACTCTTTCAAAGGACTTCCAATACCCGCTCGTTTATTATACTAATTTATGCAAGTGCAGAACCCATCAAGAATGTAGCAGCAAGAGCTACAATTGCATACAATTCCGGGAATACAGCCAAAATCAAAGTATTACCAAATACATTGTGTCCTTGTCCGATAGCTGCAATACCATTTGCGCAAACCTGTCCCTGACGAATAGCCGAGAACAATGCGACCAATCCCAAGCCAATACCAGAACCAAGAACAGCACAAGCCTGAATAGCCGAAATTTCGGGAGTCAAAACATTAAAGATACTCTGGAACATAAAGTAACCGGCAAAACCATACAATCCCTGAGTACCCGGAAGGGCTGTCAAGACCAAGAAGTTACCAAATGCACTATCATTTTTCTTCAAAGCTCCAATTGAAGCATTACCTGCAATTGTTACGCCATAAGCACTACCAATTCCTGATAAACCAACCATAATTGCGATGCCAATGTAGGCAATCAAAAGATTCATTTCCATAATTTATAAGATTTAATTTTTAGTTTTTTACTTTGTTATTATTAGTTTTTAAAAGGTTTATATTCCTTTCCGCCTCCTTCATATCCCGAATTCTTAAAGAACTCTACAAAAGTCAGACGCATCGGGTGCACCATTGCTCCCAGAACATTCATAAACATATTTATAGCATGTCCGATTACAAAAATCAAGACCATAACTATCGGACCGGCAATGACATTATCAGGACTCATTCCCACAGCCAGACTATTAAATACACTTGCCAAAATTCCTCCCGACAACCCTAATGCGAACAGACGGACATACGACAAGACATCACCTAACAGACCTGTAGCCATGTTATAACTATCCCATAGTCCCAAACCAATATTTATAAAAACATTCTTTCCCGGACTATTGTACAAGTAGGCCATCAATACTCCGATAACCAAGAAGACCAAATGAATCGTTCCACCCATCGGCATGAAACCTGGAGCAGCAAAAGCAATAGCCGTACTAACCAGGATAAAAAGCCATCCGATTGTAGCGACAGCATATTTAAAGCCGAACTGGATTGTCTGATTTACAGCCTTCAGTATCATACCAAAGATAATCTGTACACCTCCCAATATCAGAGATAGATTGAACATCTGCTGGTTATCCAACGAAATTGCCTCTTTCAAACTCTGGAATAGAGGAAGCTGAATATCATACAGATTAAATCCAAAACAAGTACCAGTCAAAAGCCCGCACACCATTGTAGAAGCCCCCAGCAACTGTACCAATGTAAGAATTGGCTTCATCGAAGCTGATATGTTCTTTGCTACAAGCCGATAAATAGTGACAGCCAGCAACATGAACAAGCCATAACCCGAATCACCCAAACACAATCCGAAGAACAGCATAAAAAATGGAGCAAAGAACGGAGTCAAATCCAATTCATTATACTTCGGAAGCATATACAAACGCATTATCGGTTCAAAGAGCCGGAAGAATCCTTTGTTATCAAGCAAAATAGGGACATCATCCTCTGGAGTAGGATCTGCTACTTCGTAGTACACCTCCTTTGTTTCCAAGAAACGCTCTATTTCGCCAATACGTTCGGCCGGCGCCCACCCTTGCAACAACATCAATTTATTATCAGCAAGTGAATCCGTATTCAATACAACTTTAGAGAACTCTATCTGCGAATGCACCTGTGCTTGCGCAACTTGCAAATCAGGAATAGCAGATGCTGCCAGTTCCTTCATTCGCGCCTGCAGTTCGTCATTCTGCTTTATCAGATCCTCTTTCCGTGTCTGAAGGTCAGATAGAGAACAATCCGGCAATTTAGCAGCTTCCACTTCCAAGTCGACGTTTTTACCAACCGGAACAACTGTCACAAAATACAACTTCGAACCAACATGATTGATAATTATTGCATTATACAAATTAGTCCACTCCTCCTTAAACTGTTTATCAGAACAAATGTAGAAATCAATCTGATAACCAGCATCACGAAGGCGGTCCAAGCTCGTTGGTTCAAAATTTCCCCACGGTTCCAATTGCAAAAGTTCTTTTTCTACAGCCTGAAGTTTATGAGATACCTGTTGTATCTGTTGTTGGAGGCCCTCAAATTCCGCAAGGGTTTCCTCTCCCTTCTCAACATTTCCGGTATGAGCAACCGCAGGAATATTCAAACCTTGCAACATTTTTATAGTTGCAGCATAACGTGCCGATAAGCGGATACTTTCTTGTAAGGCCGCATTCTCAGCACTACCTTGTGCTTTGGTAGCCACATGTACCACTCCCAAGTCGCGTATACTCTTTAAAAAGGCATCATATTCTTTATGATAAACCAGAAACGTAAGTTTCTTCATCTTAGCAATCATACCTCAGCCTCCTTTCTTTTTTCCTGAATCGATTTCAGAATCTTCTGAGAAGATTTCGACAAGTTCTCTTCATCTTCCATGAAACGCTTGATTTTTCTCAGCGCATCCTGATAACCGGGTATCTGAACCTTCTCAAAAAGATTCACTTTCTGCGTAGTTTTCTTACGCGCATGTTCCAGCAAGCTCAATTTGGCGAGTGTAAATTCTCTTTCAATGGCTGTACGAGCCAAGTCTTTCAGTAAGTGAATACCATCGGCATACCATTTAGGACTACAAAATAAGCTAAACGGCCGAATCTCAAAATCCACATCTTCCAAAAGTGGTACACGTACTCCAGCAATCTTACGTACGCCCAAATGAACATCCTTCACCTTTATCAATGAAGCATCAAATTCATTCCAGAGTGCGAACATGGCTTCATAAGCCTGAATTTGTTTTTCCAGGCTTCCTTCAAGTTCCACAGCCTCAGTCTTGCAGCGCTTTACCTCCAGTCGCAGCGCACTTTCCTTATTTTTAATAATAGGAAGCGTACGCACACGAATCTTGAGCTGCTTCTCAAGCTGTTGCAACGAAGTTTTATTATATTGAAATTTTATAGCCATTTCTCTGTGAATTTATGAATTACTTTTTCCAGTACTGATCAACAAATTCTTTCTTGATATTAACTTCTTCCGGCTTAAAGTATTTACTGAACAATCCCCAAGTCACATCAAGCATTTCTGTTGTATTCAGGTTAACATCGATAGCCAGTAATTGGTTTGCATAATCCTTTGCAAAAGCCAGTGCACGTTCGTCGTAGTTGGTCAAATCGAAACCGTTCTCCATCTTAGTCTTCGCATTAGCTGCATCAGCATACAAACGTACGGCTGCATTCATAACCTGCGGATGATCTTTACGTGTTTTTTTACCACTAACCAACTGTTTTAAACGAGACAATGAACGGAACGGGTCTACGATTACCTTACCGATGTCACTATCACGACGTAAGAACAACTGTCCTTCAGTGATATATCCAGTATTATCAGGAACTGCATGTGTAATATCGCCGCCCGACAAGGTAGTTACCGCAATAATCGTAATAGAACCTCCGGTCGGGAACTGTACAGCCTTTTCATAGATCTTCGCCAAATCTGAATACAATGAGCCCGGCATAGAATCTTTCGATGGAATCTGGTCCATACGGTTCGACACGATAGCAAGCGCATCAGCATACGAAGTCATATCTGTAAGCAGAACCAACACCTTCTGATTATGCTCAACAGCAAAATATTCGGCAGCAGTCAAAGCCATATCAGGAATCAGCAAACGCTCTACAGGAGGATTCTCTGTGGTATTTACAAAACTGATAATACGATCCAACGCACCAGCATTCGAGAAGACATTCTTAAAATACAAGTAGTCATCGTTCGTCATACCCATACCGCCCAGAATAATTTTATCCGTTTCCGCGCGTAATGCCACATTCGCCATCACCTGGTTGAAAGGCTGATCAGGATCTGCAAAAAATGGGATTTTCTGTCCGGACACCAACGTATTATTTAAATCGATACCCGCTATACCAGTTGCAATCAACTCAGAAGGCTGTTTTCGACGTACAGGATTTACCGATGGTCCGCCAATTTCGACTTCTGTACCCTCAATCTCCGGTCCCCCGTCAATAGGCTCACCGAAAGCATTAAAGAAACGTCCCGCAAGCTGTTCGCTTACTTTCAGCATAGGCGATTTACCTAAGAATACAACTTCTGCATTAGTCGGAATACCTTCTGTACCTTCAAATACCTGAAGTGTTACCTCATCACCAGCAATCTTAACCACCTGGGCCAGCTTGCCATTCACCATAGCCAGTTCATCATAGCCCACCTCCGTTGCTTTCAACGAACATGTAGCCTTTGTAATCTGGCTAATTTTAGTATATATTTTTTGAAACGCTTTTGTTGCCATTTTCTTTTACTTTATAAGTTTACTTCACACTTCTTTCGGCAACCAATGTAGCAAGCTGCTTACGGAAATCTTCATATTGTTCAGATTTATACTTAGAGTAGTTCATCTGCTTACAAATATTTATCATCTTCTTGAAGTAATCCATTACCTCCACAAAGGTTTCAAACTTGAAGTCCGTGTGACAAATATCAATAATCATATTCACAATATCCTCCTGACGCTCCATCGGAGTAACAGAATCTACTTCATCGAACGCATCCTGCTGCAAGATAACAAAGTCAATCAGTTCCGACTTCCAGAAAATTACATGATATTCAACTGGAACACCATCATCCCCTAAAATATTAATCTGTTCGGCAATTTCCTTTCCACGCAACAAGCGAGTTTTCAGTTCATTCACTTTTCCTGTCCACTGTCCATTGATACGTTCTGTAATATATTTTTCAAATTCCGGATATTCCAAATACTTTGAATATGAGTCAATCGGGTTTACAGCTGGATAACGTTTACGGTCGGCACGTTCCTGCTCCAAAGCATAAAAACATCGTGCTACCTTTTTTGTATTTTCCGTTACCGGCTCTTTCAGGTTACCACCTGCCGGTGATACCGTTCCGATAAAAGTAATAGAACCAGTTGCACCATTATACAGATGTACGAATCCGGCACGTCCATAGAAATTAGATATAATAGCAGAAATATCCATCGGAAACGCATCTGGTCCCGGAAGTTCCTCCATACGGTTAGACATTTCACGCAAAGCCTGTGCCCAACGAGAGGTAGAGTCGGCCATCAACAAGACCTTCAATCCCATGGCACGATAAAATTCAGCCATTGTCATAGCAGTGTATACAGATGCCTCACGTGCTGCAACCGGCATATTAGAAGTATTTGCAACGATAATTGTACGCTCCATCAACTTACGACCAGTATGTGGATCTACCAGTTCGGGGAACTCCGTAAAGATTTCTACTACCTCATTCGCACGTTCACCACAGGCAGCTATAATAACGATATCAGCTTCAGCTTGTTTAGAAATAGCATGCTGCAACACAGTCTTTCCCGTTCCAAACGGACCAGGAATAAAACCTGTACCTCCTTCTACAATCGGATTCATTGTATCAATTACGCGCACACCTGTTTCCAGCAATTTATACGGACGTGGCTTTTCAACATAATTCGTCATAGCCTTTTTCACCGGCCATTTCTGAATCATATTTACTTTAATGTCTTCACCTTCCTTATTTGTCAAAACAACAACTGTATCTTCGATAGTATAATCACCTTCTACAACAATCGACTTCACCTTGTAAGTTCCATGAAGTTGAAAAGGTACCATAATCTTCAACGGCTGATGGTTCTCTTCCACTTCACCCAACCAAGCAGAAGGTCCTACTTCATCACCCACCTTTACTATTGGCTTAAAATGCCATTTCTTTTCCTTATCCAATGGATAAGTATATTGTCCACGTTTCAGGAAGATTCCTTCCATTTTGTCAAGGTCATTCTGCAAGCCATCATAATTTTTCGATAGCATGCCCGGTCCCAAAGTTACTTCCAACATATGACCTGTAAATTCGGCCTCGGCTCCAACTTTCAGTCCACGTGTACTTTCGAACACCTGTACATATACATTTTTACCCACAACCTTGATAACTTCGGCCATCAAACGGTCACCTCCGGTAGTTATATAACAGATCTCATTTTGAGCCACAGGACCGTCAACAGTCAGCGTAACCATATTGGCGATAACGCCTAAAACAGTTCCTTTTGTTGCCATTCTTATCTTTTTTTATTATTTTCTAAATTCTTCTGGTATTTGAACTTCATTCTTTAAATTCTGAATCATTTTGCGGAACAATTCATTTCCTTTATCCTTATCCAATGAAATCCAACGTTCAATCATTTCAAGTTGCATCAAGAAAACGAAGACACGCTCAATTGTAAAATAATGAAAGAAAGATTCATCTTCCAGCCATTTCCACTTTAACGTATCGACCTTTTTCTCTCGTTCTACCAGTTCCTCAATATCAGAAATACGCTGCAATGTTTCAAAATATTCAAGTGTTTCGTTTAATCCAAAATCACGTGCATTCGATGTACGCAACTGCTCACATATACTTGTTTCTCCGACAATAACATTTGACACATCCATTTTATATTTCCGTGCCGCCAAAGCAGCAAGTATATTGTTTAAGTTTAAATTAAACTCAAACCACGAGGCAATAAAGGCATTACAGCATGCCATTCCATAAGAAAAATATAATGAAGCTAATATATCTTCAGCGCGATATAATTCTTCTTGTGAAAGTCTGAAATATTGAGTAACGAAATCTACCAAATAGGAAGGAAATCTTTTATCCGGAATATCTCCATCGCGCACAGCATCAATCAGTTGGAGTAATTCTTCAGATGAAAAATTTCCCCTCCCCTCTGTCGCAGCATCCTTATTTTTCAAGAGCTTCAGCAAGTCTGTATTATCAAATTTTAGATAAAATAAATCTATCAGCTTCCGATCTTGAACAGATAATTCTGGATACAACTCCGACTTAAAATCAGCCACAGAATAGCTTAATTTACCATCATCCAGTGAGATATCAGGCAAACCAGCTACCAGACAATAATATGTACTCATAGTTTTCTGTTAAAACAACATTTCGACTAGCTGAGGACGAAGAAACTCTTTAAAGTAATTTTCAAATTCCTCTTCACCAAAATTCACTTTATACGATCCATCTGCCGGTGAAACAGAAAAAAGCGCCTTGGCCCCATTTACTTCTTCTATTTTAACCCCCTTATCAAGCAAAGACTTAACATCCGAGGCAAAATACTTCTTTAATGATTCAGCATCTTTTACAGAAATGACAATGGGTTCGTTTGCTGACCATTGAGTAGCCAATGCTACAATAAATTTGTTGAAATAATCTTTATCTGCAATAAATCCTTTTACTGCATCCGAAACAGTCTGATTTGTCAATAAATTAGTAACTTCTGTTTTCAGTGCATTCAGGGCCTGTCCCGCAAACAACTTCAATTCGGACTTTGTGTTCTCCGTTAATTCATCAGCAGATTTACGAGCATTGGCTATAATTCCTTCAGCTTCCTTCTCTGCATCTGCAATCAACTTCTGAGCTTTCTTCTGAGCCTCTTCGATAAGTCGCTGCGCTTCTTCATTACCCTTTTCCACCCCTTCACGATAAATCTTATCAGTGAGCTCCTGAATTTTGTTTTCCATAATAATTATTAAACTTTAGTTATATAAACTTACAATTTTAGCAATTGTAATTGTTACAATATCTGAAGTCAAATATACTAAATAAGCCTTAATCACCTACTATTTCGAAGGAAATATTTCCGCTCAAAAGAAAAGATTTTAATTTCACAGTCATGAAGATGTAATATGCTATTAGCCCGACATGTTTTTCAACATAAATAGATAGGAATAGGCTATTTCCTCACTAACAGATAGCGCTGAATGCATTATCAATATTAATAAGCTTCGGCATTTTCTATTAAGCTCCCATTTGTCATCATTTCCTGAGCATCCGGAGAAAGCCCCTGCGGGAGG
>NZ_DBMACV010000105.1:0-7226 GCF_057861905.1 Phocaeicola sp.
TTGTTGTTAATTTGTAATTAATTGTTTGTCAGACTTAAATATACAAAATAATTCGGTGATTACCAACTTTTAAAGATACTTTCTTATCCCGAACTCACGTATTACATCAGCAACAAGCAGGTGCTGAAGCGTATGACGGTAAAGCGGAAATACATCAGCAATGCATTGTTTGCTTCTTCACAGGTATTGTATCAGTCGCCTACGAAAATTACGGCTTTTTGCCTGAAAAAGGAGGAAGGGAGAAGTTGTATTTATCTGGGGATTCAGGACGATTTGGTACGGATAGGGGCCGATGGGAAAGCTGTGCTGGTGGATGCTTTGCACAATAAGTATATTACTTCTTTTTATCTATCTCCTCATTCCGACGATTTGTACATATCTACACTCAATGATGGGGTGTATTATGGAAAAGGTAATGCATATCAGCTTATTAAGGAAACGGAACAGAATACGTTTATTCGTGATATTTCGGTAACGGGAGGACATAAGCCCCTGCTGATGATTTTGACGAACCATCATTTGGTTTGCAGGGAATATAATGATTCTGTTACACTTAAAGGTTATAACAAGTTGCTGAAAGTAAATGATTCTTTGCTGTATGCGTTGCCTGAATCGGGACTGGTTAAATTTATTGTCGGGAAAGAAGGGATAAAGGAAGACGACAGATATTTTCATGACATACGGTTTAACCCGAAGGCTTCTTTCGTGGTCAATGATACTTTGTATCTGGGTTCCAACATCGGAGTAATGAAGTTGAGTGCATTTTCCGGCACTTCAACCCGGTGGATAGACATGGAGTCGTCGGTTCCGAGTCTTAAGATATGGTTGCTTGTCGTTTCTTTTGTTTTACTTGTCTTGCTGATTGTAGTAATGGAATATTTCAGGCGGAAGCGTAGCAAAAGAAATGCTGTAAAGACTCACCTCGATGATATAGGGGTCCGGCTGGATAGCTTGTCTGCCATGGCGTGCTTTACTGGTGAAAGTGACAGCAAGGAGGTTGACCGGTTGAAGGTTTTGTTCAGTGAAATAGATGTCAATACTCCTGATGTATCGGGGCAGATCAGAGCATTGTCGGAGCAGATTATGAAAAAGAATCGTGATATCGCACTGGGGCTTTTGAAATATTTGGAAAGGCAGATGCAGACAATCGGTGAGTACGATGCTTTTGAAAGGGCGGCACTGCTGGAGGAATCTCGTATGGTACTTGCTACAGATAATCTGGAAAGCATAGTGAAGCAGGTTGAGAAAAATGAAAAATGGATTCGGACAATTGCAGGACTGAAGGAGCGGATGGCTGTTTATTGGCGCGACATGGAGGAAACAGTGTGCATAGATAAAGTAAACGGATGTCTGTTTCGTGAGATTCATACGCTGACAGATAATGTCAGGATAAAGGATTTGGCTGCTTTGGAGTCTGATATAGCATGCCTTGATGAGTGCTATCATCATATTTTTACGGATGATGCGCTGGAGGTTGTAGGTGAGTATATCCTTTCAAAGCAGGAAGAACTTCGCTGTATGGAGCCGGATGGAGTGACTGATGCCTTGCTGGCGGAGCTGGAACACATAAAAGGGGAGATGCGGAAACTGGATCGCATTAAATTGTTGAAGATGCTGTATCCGGTGGATTGTCACGTGACACAGTTGCTCGTTAAGGAAAAGATTGCTTCGTTGATGAAGGAGTATGCATCCATCCGCAACAGGGTAGAAAGGGAAAATGAAGAACGAATTACTAAAAAATTTGGTACTGGACTGAATATGGAGATTGCGGAATGTACTCGGCAGGTAACGGTACATATAGAAAAACTGATTACGGCTTTCTATGAAAACATGGTGAAAACGGATAAAGGGATTTTGAATGATGTACTCGATTTCTCGAATTTCGGCAATCAGCCTGCCAGGGTACTGGCTTTGCTTGTTGCTTGTCCAAAGGTCAAACGTCTGTATATTCCCGGCATGTTGTGTGTTTATGGAAATTTGAATCCTGTTATCAGCCGGCTGGTAAATGGTAAATTGAAAACGAATCATGAGTTCTTGAGGGATTATGTTAAGGCTAATCCTACCAGTATGGCTTTTTATATCTTGCGTCTGATAGAATAGTTGAAGTTGTAGCTGTTGGCTGTGCTATAAGTGGGTTGAACTTGTGGCCGGCCTTTGTTAAAGAGTTGTATCGGGCTCTCTTGTGAGGGTGAGGTACAACTCTTTTTTTTGTTTTTGAATGGTGTGTGGGCTGTTGTAATTCTTTGCAATAAAAAGATGTGTCTTTCTTGTTGAATTTCTTGAATGTGATAAGTGCTTTATTTATAGTTGTTTGCATAAAGTTGCATTGCGGTTTTCTGTGAAATAATCTTTTGCAACTTTTTGTCTGGCCCCGTTGGCATACATTTGCAGCATCGAAACCAAAAAATCTATAACCTTTTTAAAACTTTAAAGAATTATGATTAAAAGAAGTCTTTTTGTTGCTTGTTTATCTTTAGTAGCGGTCGCAGCTTTTTCTCAGGAGAAAATCAAAGATGTAAGAACCAATCCGGATCTTTATTTCCTGCGTGCAGATGAAGTGGCCAGCAGTTTGAACCTTCTTCCTGCACCGCCACAGCCGGGTTCTGTTTTGTTTATGAACGATGAGGCTCAGTATAAGTGGGGCAAGTTGCAGAGAAATACTCCTCGTGGAGACCAGGCAGCAGAGGATGCTCGTGTAAATGGTGATGGAGTACCGAATGCTTTTTCAGAGGCTTTTGGCGTACGTATATCAGCAACTACTACCCCGGAGATTTATAAGCTGGTATTGGGTATGCGTGAAGATGCCGGCGATCTGGCTACTCGTGAGGCGAAAGAACATTACATGCGTGTACGTCCGTTTGCTTTTTACAATGAAATGACATGTAATCCGGAGCAACAGCAGGAATTGTCTACAAATGGTTCGTATCCTTCTGGCCATACGGCTATCGGATGGGCTACGGCGCTGGTGCTTGCAGAAATTAATGTGGACAGGCAAAATGAGATATTGAAGCGCGGATATGAAATGGGACAAAGTCGTGTGATTTGCGGCTATCATTTCCAGAGCGATGTGGATGCTGCGCGATTGGTGGCCAGTGCTGTTGTGGCTCGTCTGCACGCTAATGAGAATTTTATGAAGCAACTTGAAAAGGCAAAGAAGGAATTTGCTGAACTTGTAAGTAAGGGACAGGTAGTTAAAAGTGACTTCCGGAACTGATATTCCCAACCTTTGAATCCTTGAATCTTGATTATCACAAGACTAAACTAGACTTATTTTACCTTGTAAAATCCAACCTGTAAAACTAATAGATTAACTATAACTCGGTACTATGAAACGATTACTCTTATTAACTTTAGGCTTAACTATGATTTGTGGTGCGAAAGCACAGGAAGAAAAACTGGAAATAAAACCTTCTGGACGTATATTGCTGGATGGAGGCCTGTTTAAAGCAAATGAACAGGATGATAAATTTAATGATGGATTTGCTATTCCCGACATGCGAGTGGGATTCAGTGCTTCGTATGGGGCCTGGAAAGCTAAGGTGGATATGGGATATGCGTATGGAAAGGTTAACATGAAGG
Organism: Phocaeicola sp.; assembly: GCF_057861905.1. NCBI lineage: Bacteria > Pseudomonadati > Bacteroidota > Bacteroidia > Bacteroidales > Bacteroidaceae > Phocaeicola > Phocaeicola sp. The sequence continues at coordinate 3,580 of NZ_DBMACV010000105.1, forward strand.
ATGTGTTCATTCAGTATAACTTTGACAAGGATGCTGGCGATTTCTTGCGTGCCGGATATTTTATTCATCAGTTTGGCTTGCAGAGTGCTACGAGCTCTTCTTTTAAAATTTCAATGGAGGAACCGGCAAGTAACCAGGCTTTTAATAATCCTCGTATGATTGGGCTGATGTATCAGCATACAAGAAGTAAATTTCTGGGTACATTAAGTTTCTTTACAGAATCGGAAGCCATGAAGATGACTTCCGACAAGCTGGGAAATCAGGGAGTGGGTATGATGACTCGACTGGTTTATAAGCCGTTCTGCCAACCGGGAAAGATTTTCCATGTGGGACTTTCGGGGGCATTTGAAACTCCTCGCTATGATTCGGATAAAGAATTAAGCCATCATGCATATACCTTGTCGACTACTTTCCCTACACGAATTGCAAAAGTAGTGGCTCAAGAAGCCGTTATCGATGATGCAAAGATGCTGTATAAGTTTACTCCTGAACTGACGGCTGCTGTAGGACGTATCGGCTTGGAAACACAGTATTTTTATGTAAATGTGAATCGAAAGGATAAATCTGATTATAAGGCGAGTGGTGCGTATGGTACAATTCGTGCGTTGGTTAAAGGTAAAAATTATAAGTATTCCGATTTGGATGGGGGTATTGCTACTCCTGATCCGGGGGCTATGGAGGTTGTTCTTTCGTATAACTATACGGATATGTCTGACCATAAAGCTGAAATATTGGGCGGCAGATTGAATGACTGGTCGGCTACGTTCAACTATTATATCAATAAGTATATGATTTGGCGTGTTCGTGGTTCATACACAACTACAACAGACCGTATCAATACGCCGAATACCAAATTGGGACTTATTGAAACGCGTTTGCAAATCAAGTTCTGACGGGCAAGGAAGTGTGTTTTGAACTGATTGAAAACAGATGAACTTTAAAATATAATTGGTATGAGAAGTATAACGAATTTATCATTACTGGTATTCATGTTTGTGTGCCCGTCGTTTGTGTGGGCGCAGAACAGACGCTCATCGGAGTTTAAAGATAAGTATACGTTGAAGGAAGTTGTTGTGTTGAGCCGGCATAATATTCGTTCTCCTTTGTCGGATAATGGAAGTGCTTTGGGAAAACTGACTCCACATGAATGGACAAAGTGGAGTGCCGCTTCCAGTGAACTGACATTGCGTGGCGGGGTACTGGAAACCATGATGGGACAATTCTTTCGTAAATGGCTGGTCAGTGAAGGACTGTTTACCGAAAATTACGTACCCAATGCCGATGAAGTGAATTTTTACGCTAATAGCATGCAACGTACCATAGCGACTGCTCAGTATTTTTCATCGGGTTTTATGCCGGTAGCCAATGTTGCTGTTCATCATCGGTATGCTCCCAGTAAGATGGATCCGGTCTTTTTCCCTCGCCTGACGAAGGTTAGTGAAGCTTTTTGTGAAGATGCCATGAAACAGATCGCTGCTATGGGAGGCGAGAAGGGGATACGGGGAATTAATGAAAAGCTGGAAGATTCGTACCGTATCATAGCAGATGTACTCGACTTGAAAGATGCTCCTGCTTGTAAGTCTGGAGAAACTTGTGCTTTCGACGATTATGATACACAAATTATCCTGAAGAAGGGAGAAGAGCCGGCTATGAAGGGTTCTTTAAAGCTCGCAAACTCGGCTTCCGATGCTTTCATCTTACAGTATTATGAGGAAGCAGATACGCAGAAAGCTGCATTTGGTCATGATATATCTTCTTCGGATTGGGAAAAAATTGCCCGTATAAAGGATGTATATGGGGATGTCTTGTTTACAGCACCTGTTGTTGCATATAATGTAGCTCATCCATTGTTGGTGTACATGAATGATGAACTGAACTCTGATGTCCGTAAATTTACTTTCTTATGTGGACATGATTCGAATATAGCAAGCGTAAATGCTGCGTTGGAAGTTGAGGATTATGAATTGCCATTGTCTATCGAAAAGAAGACTCCTATTGGAAGTAAGCTGGTTTTCGAGAAGTGGATAGATAAATCGGGTAATGAATATATTGCCGTAAATATAGTATATCAGACGACCGTACAGTTGAGAAATGTAGAACTGCTTGATTTGAATAATCCTCCTATGGTTTATCAGTTGCGACTGAAAGGCTTGAATCGGAATGCAGATGGTTTATATTCATTGGAGGATGTGAATGGACGTTTTGAAAAAGCTATTACAGCTTATGATGATATCAAATAGGGAGATTAGGAAAGAATGTTGTTTTAAACTTTTTGATTTTAAATAGTTGTTCAGATTTCTTTTAAGTTTTCTTACGTTCTATTGCCTGAAAGAAATTCTAATAAATAGTACCTACCCGAAAACAACCTCTGAATAATCTTTCTGATTTGTGAAGAAAGGGATGATTGCCATAGGGCGGTTATCCCTTTTGTTATATACAGCTTGTATATAAACAAAAAAGACACTCAGGAGTGGAAGCCTCCCAAATGCCTTATATCTAAGCTTCTATGCTTTGTAGCGGGACCCGGGATTGAACCGGGGACCTCATGATTATGAAACGCGTATAACACGTTTTCTTTCTATTTCTTATAATGCTATTATATAGCACATTACGTGTATTTTCGAGAGCAAATATAATGTTTTATTTTTATCTATAGTCATCCTATTTCTTCTATTTCCTCTCTATTTGTGCAATTCTTGTGTAATGATACAATTCTATTCTATTAGTATCTTATATAAAACTGTTTTCTAATGAATTGATAATTATAAATAATTATTTTTTATCGAATTATTTTTTTATTTATTATCTTTCAATTTTTCCACAACTATTTGCCTAAAAGAATTCATTAGATTATCTATTGATCCAATAGCATTCTCATTTGTCATATCTTTTTCTGTACAATATTTTTTTATTATATGAATTACACTCATAAAGTATGTCTTATCTTCTAACATACTTTTAAAGTTCTTGATATGATCGTCTCCTTTGTCTCTATAATTATTTAATAATAAATCTACCAAAAAGGCAAATCTCTTAATTTCTGTATTTCCCTCTATATTGACATTTTCAACAAAATGAGGGAATTCTTCATTCGTAAAGATTATTTTACTCATTTCTATATAATCTCTACGCTTCTCTTTAGAGATGTTCTTTATATCAATCAATTTACTAATAGTATCAACAATACTTTTTGTTTTTTCTTTAAACTTATTATTGTCAATAATAGATAAGAAATCATCAGTTAGAGACTCCGTATTAATTCTTAAAGATATAAGATCCAAATGGTTAAGAAATTTACTTGGAGTAAATAGATACCAGTGTATACGTTCAGTTTTACTCCTTTTATATTTATCTATAAAAAGTTTTCTATAAAATGTGAATGCTTTATCGTAAGTTAAAAAGAATGGTTCTTTATCATCGTGATATTGTTTATTGAATAAATGACAACCCATTATTGCATCATTATCCAATATCTTATCTTTTTTTAGCTCAAGCATATTTGTTGATATAGCAGATTGAAATATTTTAGCTGAATTATTGATTTCTTCTTCATTATAATGTGGGATATCCTTAATCTCTATATTTAAATAAGAGAGAATATCATCAAGAATACCATAAGCTATTTGATAAAATGACGGATCAAGAGC
>NZ_DBMACV010000106.1:0-6861 GCF_057861905.1 Phocaeicola sp.
ATTGCTGCATATTGTTGCTTTCCGAAGAAGCCGTGTATCAATGTTACAAGAACTCTTGACACACAGCTCGCTTTGTTTTGAATTCGTCGAACTCACGTTATATTATTACGCACCAGCATGGGCTACAGATGAAGATATAGCTGCATGGAGAGCAGATGATCCTAATGGCATAAAGACAGAAACAATAGTAAGCAAGACAATTGCAGAAGGAGGTATTGCTCCTTCCAACGGACAACCTGCAACTTATAAAGACAGACGTTCTCAAGATTTTGGGAATGCATGTATAAAAAAATTCGATGACTATACTGAAACATCAATTGCCAATCGCAGTACTCAATGTAGCATGCACGATGTCGTATTAGCTCGTTTAGGGGAAGCTTATTTAATCGCAGCTGAGGCGTATTACAAAAACAATCAGCCTGATAAAGCTGCCGAAATGATTAACGACCTAAGAAAACGCCCCAATACAGTAAAAGAAGGATTCGAAAATGATATGCTTGTTAATTCAAATGATATCACAATCGATTTCATTTTAGACGAACGTGCTCGTGAATTAGCAGGTGAATACGTCCGTTGGACAGATCTAAAACGTACTCATAAATTAATTGAATACGTTACACAATATAATGAAGATGGAGTTTCAGAAGCAGCAATGACCGGTCCTGACGGAAAATATAAGATATTACGTCCTATACCTCAAGCTGCAATTGATTTAAATCAAGCAACTATAGAACAAAACCCAGGCTATTAACAAATAATAATACATAAGAGCCATGTATATAAAAGTATGCATGGCTCTTTTTATAATAGGAGTCATTATGATACGTATATTATTATTAAGCACTATCTCATTTTTATGTCTAAATAGTATCGGGCAAAACACATCTTCTTCTCCAACCCCACTTAACACTTGGGGAGACCAAGGAAACGGAACATATATCAACCCCATATTAAATGCCGATTACTCCGACCCTGATGTTATCCGTGTAGGAAATAAATATTATATGGTGGCATCCGACTTCCATTTTTTAGGCATGCAAGTTCTTGAATCGGAAGACATGGTGAACTGGAAACTATTGTCACAAGTCTATTCACGTTTCGATTTCCCCGGATGGGATAAAAACGAACATTACGCCGGAGGTTCATGGGCCCCTACAATTCGTTATCACGACGGAAAGTTCTGGATATTTTTCTGCACCCCCGACGAAGGATTATTTATGTCGAATGCCACAAGCCCAGCCGGTCCATGGACACCCTTGCTGAATGTCTGTCATGTAGAAAAATGGGAAGACCCTTGCCCTTTTTGGGACGACGACGGACAAGCATATCTCGGAAGAAGTATTCATGGAGCAGGTCCCATCATCATCCACAAGATGTCGGCAGACGGAACCCGACTACTTGATGAAGGACGCACGGTGTATACAGGACCCGTGGCAGAAGGAACAAAGATTCATAAAATAAATGGTTATTATTATTTAAGTATTCCCGAAGGAGGAGTTTCTGAAGGATGGCAAACCATCTTACGTTCCAGAAACATTTATGGTCCCTACGAAAAAAAAGTAGTTTTGGAACAAGGAAGTACAAATATCAACGGACCACATCAGGGGGCAATGGTAGATACCCCTTATGGAGAATGGTTCTTTTTCCATTTTCAACAATATAATCCGCTGGGCAGAGTCGTACATCTGCAACCCATGCATTGGAAAAATGACTGGCCGGTCATCGGTGTAGACATAGACATGAACGGGATAGGTGAACCAGTAACTGTATGGACTAAACCTCGTACCGGACAACAGGGACCTATAACTGCTCCGCAAACCGACGATGACTTTTCTTCCGAAACTCTATCGTTACAATGGCAGTTTAATCATAATCCTGAAAATAGTGCATGGTCGCTTACCGAACAAAAAGACATGCTGACACTTCACGCATTAAAAGCCGAAAACTTTAAGCAAGCCAGAAATACATTCACACAAAAAACCATGGGATACAAAGGAGTCGCTACAACTCAAATGTCGTATACCGGACTGGCGGAAGGACAACATTGCGGTATGGCATGTATCGGTAAAGAAAATTATCTTGTAGGAATAGCAAGACAAAACGGGAAAAACATAGTATACTTTGAAAAAGATGGTGTTAGGAAACAAGCTGAACCGATTGCCGGAGAAAATATTTACCTCCGTCTGAAAACTGATGCAAAAGAAAACCGATACGAATTTTTGATCAGTCAGGACGGAAATTCATATAAAGAATTTGGAACTCCTTTCAGCATGAAGTTTGGCAACTGGAAAGGAGTACGAATTGGACTCTACTGTTACAATACTTTATCATCCGACGGTAAAGCAGCTTTCGACTGGTTTAAATACGAACACGACGGACCTTCTATGAAAACAAACATTAAATAACAAATACCATGAAACTGACAAAGTATCTTTTCTTACTGGGCAGCGGATTTTTTGCAGCATGCAGTTCGCCCCAACAGCCCAACACTCCCTCTACCCCACAGGAAGAAATCATCAAGAACATTGCACTTACGTCGTTTCCCGACAGAGTAATCGTAATAAACACCCCCGAGAACAAAGACAGTGCACACTTCTTATTGCAGAAAGCCATAGATTCTTGCTCGGTCAGCGGAGGAGGTGTAGTAAAAGTGACTCAAGGACATTATTACCTAAACGGTCCCTTGCATTTAAAAAGTGACGTCAATCTTCATTTAGACGAAGGAGCATACCTGCAATTCAGCGGAAAGTCATCCGATTTTTTGCCCGTCGTACTGACACGCTGGGAAGGCACAGAGCTTTACGGACATTCCCCGATGATTTATGCCTACCACGCCAATAATATTGCCATTACAGGAAAAGGAACAATAGATGCACAAGGAGGAATCGAATTTGCAGCATGGAGTAAGATTGAAGCCAACGACCGCGACCGCCTTCGCGAAATGGGAGACAAGCTTGTACCTGTAAACGAACGTATATTCGGCAAAGGTACCGTCCTGCGTCCATCCTGCATCCAGCCCTTTGGATGTTCACGCGTTCTGATAGAAGGAATCACTGTAAAAGACTCTCCCTTCTGGACAATACATCCGGTTTACTGCGACAATGTTATTGTCAGAGGCGTTACTATAGACAGTCACTTTCCAAACAACGATGGTTGCGACCCGGAATCAACCAGCAATGTCCTTATAGAAAACTGTACTTTCCAGACCGGAGATGATGCAATTGCCATCAAGTCCGGAAGAGATACCGACGGAAGACATATCGGCCGGCCGTCACGTAACATAGTTATTCGCAACTGCATCTTCCACTCTGAATGCAACGGACTTTGTATAGGCAGCGAGATGTCGGGAGGAGCTTCAAACGTCTATATGAACAACATAGAAATCGGTACCGTAAAAAATGCCATTTACTTCAAGTCGAACAGAGACCGGGGTGGATATATACGCAATATTGTCGTCGACAGTATTACGGTAGAACGTGCCAAAGGAGCTATTCTCCGCTTCGAAACAAATTATTTCGGCTTCCGGGGCGGCAATTATCAGGCACTTTACGAAAACTTTCATATAAGTAACGTTACGGCAAACACAGCCGACAATTATGCAATCTTTATGGACGGCAATGAAGAACATAAAATCCATAACATAACGATTGAAAATTTTCACGTAAAGACTGCACTTTATCCATATTATTTAATGAATACAAAAGATGTACGCTTTACACAATCATCTATCAACAGCCAGCAACTTCCCGAAGAACCAGCAGAAAGTAAAGAAAAGGTTTCCTTAGATATTTATTAAAAGAATAGGAATAACGTAACCTTCTATCCTGGAATTTGTCAAGAGAAAAAAAATTTTTTTGTACAGATTCCAGGATTTTTTGTACAAATTCTAAAATCTTTTGTACAAATTTTCAAAGAAAGATCGAGACAAACGGACGACAAGAAGAAATCTTTAGGAAAATAAGAGCCTGACATTTATAAAAGTAGCCAACGGCAATCAAATAAACCACTGATAATCAATCAAGTTAAAAACAATAGAAAGAAAAAACAAAAAAATATTTCAGTAAGAGTAAGTGTTTCGGACAGGTATGTTTGTTATATACTTGATTTTTATTCGCTTTAGCATTTTATAAAAACGAAAATAAAATAAATAGTTTAATGTATAACCTTAAAAAAGCAGGTATGAGAAGCAAAAACTCTTGCAAGTGCTCGAAAAAATTACTTCGGGCGTTATTGCTGTCGACGCTGTTTACTGTACCATCACAGTTTGCGTCAGCGCAGTTGAATATTGCTTTATCGAATGCCCAATTAGGGACAATGATCAAGCAAATTCAATCACAATCTCAGTATCAATTCTTTTATGATGACGATCTGGCAAATACTCCAATCTCATCGGTCAATGTAAAGGATGCTTCTGTTGAAGAAGTATTGAAAACAGCATTAGCTGGAAAAGGTATCAGCTACAGAGTTGACGAGAATGTGGTATATTTGTCAAAAGCTTCTACTTCCGCTTCTTCATCATCAGTAAAAGCTGCACAGCAGCAAACAAAAACAGTCAGCGGACGAATCGTAGATGCGAAAGGAGAACCTCTGATTGGCGTAACGGTCATTGAAAAAGGTACAACCAACGGAGCTATTACCGACTTTGATGGTAATTATTCATTGACAGTCCCCGATGGAGCTATTCTACAATATTCTTATGTGGGATATAAAAACGTAGAAATGTCGGTTACCGGTAAAAACACAATCGACATTACCATGAAAGAAGATACCGAAGTGCTGGAAGAAGTAGTAGTAACGGCGTTGGGTATCAAACGTTCAGAAAAAGCCTTGTCATACAATGTGCAGCAGGTAAATGCCGATGAATTGACAAGAAACAAAGATGCTAACTTCATCAACTCATTGAGTGGTAAAGTAGCCGGCGTTACCATCAATGCATCATCATCCGGTGTCGGTGGTGTATCAAAAGTTGTAATGCGTGGTACAAAATCTATCATGCAGTCTTCGAATGCCCTCTACGTAATCGACGGAGTACCTATGTATGCAGGTACAAACGAAGGGGGTACAGAATTTAGCTCAAAAGGTGCAACTGAACCTATTGCAGATATCAATCCGGAAGATATCGAATCAATGTCTGTGCTGACCGGTGCGGCTGCAGCGGCACTTTATGGTTCTGATGCAGCAAACGGTGCTATCGTCATCACAACCAAAAAAGGAAAGGAAGGACGTTTAAGCATTACAGTAAACAGCAATACGGAATTCTCAAACACATTTGTCACACCGAAATTCCAGAACCGCTATGGAACAGGAAGTTCTTATTCTGATGCAGACCAGATTCACAGCTGGGGAAAAAGACTGAACGAAGCCAATTCGTATGGTTTCGATCCTGTCAGCGACTACTTCCAGACAGGTATTACCGGAACAGAAAGTATATCTCTTTCTACAGGTACTGAGAAGAATCAGACTTATGCATCGGCTGCAGCTGTAAACTCAAGAGGTATTGTTCCCAATAACAAATACTCTCGTTACAACTTCAGTTTCCGCAACACAACAACCTTCCTTGATGATAAAATGACTTTGGATGTAGGTGCTACTTATGTACTTCAAAAGGACCAGAATATGGTTAATCAGGGAACATATAACAACCCTATCGTTGGTGCATATCTGTTCCCGCGGGGTAACGACTGGGAAGATATCAAGATGTACGAACGCTACGATCCGGTACGTAAGCTCAATACACAATACTGGCCTGTAGGTGATGCCGGTATTGTCATGCAGAACCCGTATTGGGTAAATTACCGTCAGTTGCGTAACAATGACAAAGACCGTTATATGCTGAACGCAAGTCTGAGCTACAAGATTCTGGATTGGTTAAGTGTAAGCGGACGTGTCCGTCTGGATAATTCAATCAATACCTATACCGAAAAATATTATGCAGGAACCAACACTCAAATGACAGAAATGTCTAACCGTGGTTTGTATACAAATGCTACATCAAAAGATAAACAGCTTTATGCAGACTTCCTGGTAAACATCAACAAAACATTTGGTGAAGACTGGAGCTTGCAAGCCAATATCGGTACTTCATTTACAGATATGCGTTCGGATGTACTCGAAATTCGTGGACCTATCGCCGACGGAACTTCTGCTTTTGAAGGAGAAACTCCGGGACTTGCCAACGAGTTTAATATACAGAACTTAAGTGCAAAGAAGACTTCTCGCCTGCAAAGCGGATGGAGAGAACAGACTCAATCAATCTTCGCTTCTGCCGAAATTGGTTACAAGAGTACTTATTACCTAACATTGACCGGACGTAATGACTGGCCTTCACAGCTGGCAGGTCCTAACTCTACAAGCAAATCGTTCTTCTATCCATCTGTGGGTGCTTCAGTTGTACTATCTGAACTGATGCCGAATCTGAATCAGGATTATCTTTCATACATGAAACTGCGTGCTTCTTTCGCATCGGTAGGTACGGCTTTTGAACGTTATATCGCCAATCCGCGTTATGAATGGGATGCAAGTACCGGACAATGGAGTAATACAACTCAGTACCCTCTGTATAACTTGAAGCCGGAACGTACCGAATCATGGGAAGTAGGTTTAACCATGCGCTTCTTGAAAGACTTCAACTTGGACTTAACTTACTATAATACGGTTACCAAGAATCAGACATTCAACCCGGAACTGGGTGTATCAGGCTATTCAGCTCTTTATATACAGACTGGTGCCGTACGAAACCAGGGTATCGAATTGTCCTTAGGATCAATGTTGTCCTAAACGTTTTTCGATAAAAACAAAAAAAGGAAGTAAAGCTAAGGTAGAATGAACTACCTTAGCAAAGAGAACCACCTCTTTTACTTC